>JBPCXK010000084.1:0-11428 GCA_051008635.1 Gammaproteobacteria bacterium | reverse complement strand
CCCGCATATCTCACCACGATGACGGCGCTGGCTTGATCTTTGATTCCACAACGCATTTTCTTCTTCTCGGAAATACGACCTGTATTCCTCGTTTCAGAAAATGCCTTGTGAAATCAAATCTCGGCGCGATCATCTCGCCCCGTGGTGAGAAATGCGGGCTAGGGCGAGATCCCGTGCGGCGTGATCAGCCCCGCGTAGTGCCCCGCCATCAGCAAGGCAAAGGCAAAGAGGGACAGACCGATACGCCAGCTTAGGGCCTTGACCGCTCGGTCGGACTGCCCTTTGTCCTTTAGAATGAAGACAAACCCCGACGCCAGGCTCCCGACGATAAAGAGCAGCAGCAGCACGACGATAATCTTGAAGAGCATTTGCGCGATACTTGGCAGATTCTAACCGGATTATGGCAGATAACCCTTACGAGTGCGTATGCGGATCGCCGGCCTTTCGTTCACCCCTTCGCTGTGGCCCTCACTCGGCGCAATTGTGCTCCTGTGCCTGTTCGTCTCCCTCGGCGTGTGGCAGGTGAACAGGGCAGCGGAGAAGCGCGCAATGTTGGTGGACTTTGACCGCCGCGCCAGCGCGGAGCCCGTGGATCTGGGTAGCCCGGTCGAGGATCCGGAGCGCTGGCGTCATCGTCGTGTGGCCGCCACCGGACAGTTCGACAGCCAGCAGCAGTTCTTGCTGGACAACAGGGTCAATCGAGGACGCGCAGGCTACAACGTGCTCACGCCGTTGCGGCTGTCCACCGCCTCGCAAGCGGTGCTCGTAGACCGCGGCTGGGTGCCGCAAGGCGCGACCCGCGCGCACTTGCCTCAGGTGAATGTCAGCGAGGACCGCGATAGCGCTACCGGATACGTCTACATCCCTCAGGCTGGCTACCGGGTCGGTGATATCGACGAGACCGATCGCGGCTGGCCGAGGGTGATTCAGTACATCGATTTCGAGATGCTCTCCGAACGCTTGGGTTACCCGCTGATGGAGCTCGTGATCCGCATGGATCCGGCCGAAACCAATGGCTATCTCCGGGAATGGCAGCTCGCGCCGTTTTCACCCGCCCGGCACACAGGCTACGCGGTGCAATGGTTCGCGCTGGCGTTCGCGGTGTGCGTCGTGTACCTCGTGTTGAACGTCAAGCGCGCGGATGGCTGACACCGCGGCGCCACGCAAAAACCTGTCGCGCGCTGCGCTGATCGCACTCGCCGCAGTGTTCTTCGCGCCCCTGCTGGGCGCAACGTTTCTTTACTATTGGAACGACAGCCTGCCGTTGCCCGGCAGTGCTGCGCATGGCGAACTGATTCATCCGGCGCGGCCGATCGAGCAGCTTGCGCTCGTAAATCGTTCCGGCGAACCCCTTGATGAAAATTTTCTGCGCGGCAGGTGGACGCTCGTCTATCTGGGCAGCGAACGCTGTGATTTGTACTGCGAAGCGAGCCTGTTCAAGATGCGGCAAGTACGCCTGTCACTCGGCCGGGATCTCGGGCGAGTTCAACGCCTGTTTGTGCAAACCGCATCGGCAAATCTTTCCGACCTGGATGAGATACTGGCCAGGCACCCGCGGATGATGGTCGCGAGCCCGCGCGAGCCCGCCGGCTCGCCGTTGCTGGGTGTGTTCGGTGATGAGTCGATCGAGGCGGTCTACCTTGTCGATCCGCTCGGCAACCTCATGATGCGCTACGGCAGCGACGCAACGTCGAAGGGCATGTTGAAAGACCTTAAACGTTTGCTGAAGAATTCGAGAATTGGCTAGCCTGCCTTGTTCGCTGTCAAGCCGGAAATCGCGTTGCAGTGGCGGCTTGTTTGACACCCTCGCGCGCGCAGCCCTGGGGCTTGCGTTCGTCGTGATCGTGCTCGGCGCCTTTGTGCGTTTGTCCGACGCCGGGCTTGGTTGTCCCGATTGGCCCGGTTGCTACGGGCAGTTGGTCGGCGTGCCGCAAGGCGAGGCGGCGGTGGCCGCGGCCAACGCGGCGTATCCGCAGCGAGCAGTGGACGTATCCAAGGCGTGGAAGGAGATGATTCACCGCTACGCCGCGGGTCTTCTCGGGGTTCTGGCGCTGGTGCTCGCAATAGTTGCATGGCGCAATCGCGACCACGAACAACAGCCGGTAGCGTTGCCGCTGGCCTTGTTGCTGCTCGTCATTGTGCAGGCCTTACTCGGTATGTGGACGGTGACGCTGAAGCTGCAACCCGCAATCGTGATGGCGCACCTGCTCGGTGGCTTCACCACACTGGCCCTGTTGTGGTGGATCGCAATGCCGCGCATCTTCCGCACACCGCCTGCGTTGCCCGCCGAGTCTGGCGCGTTGCAGCGGCTGACCGTGCTGGGATGCGTGATCGTGGTGTGTCAGATTGCGCTGGGGGGGTGGACCAGCGCCAATTATGCGGCGCTTGCCTGTCCGGACTTTCCGACTTGCCAGACACAGTGGTGGCCGGCGGCGAATTTCAGCCATGGGTTTACGCTGTGGCACACTGGCGCCGCAAGCTTTGAATTTGGCGTGCTCGACAGTCCGGCGCGCACGGCGATACACCTTGCGCATCGCGTTGGCGCGCTCGTCACTGCGCTTTATGTCGGCGCTCTGGGTCTTGCCCTGCTTCTGCGCGCCGGCAAGGTAACACGGCGTATCGGTGCGCTGATCCTGGGGTTGTTATGCGCTCAATTGGCGCTCGGCATTTCCAACGTTCTGTTCGGCTTGCCGCTGGCGGTGGCGGTCGCCCACAATGCCGTTGCCGCCCTGCTGCTGCTCGCCCTGCTGTCGTTGATCCATGTGGTATCATCTGCGCCGCGCCAGGAACCGCTGCCGGCAAGTCCATATAATTCATGACATCGAAAGCATCAACCGTCAACAATAACTTCGTCGCCCAGTGGCGCGACTATCTGGAGCTGTGCAAGCCTCGCGTTGTCGCGCTCATGGTGTTTACCGCACTGGTCGGTATGTTGATAGCCGCGCCTGGCAACGTGCCGTTTGACGCGCTGATCTTCGGTTTGCTGGGCATCACGTTGATGGCCGGTTCGGCCGCGGCGATCAACCATCTTGTCGACCGCAACGCCGACGCGCTGATGCGCCGCACCCGTAACCGGCCGTTACCGAGCGGCCAGCTCGATGCGCGCAGCTGCTTGATTTTCGCGTTCACGATCGGCACAGCGGGTATGTTGCTGTTGATCTTGTTCGTCAACACGCTCACGGCGGTACTGACGCTGGTCTCGCTGGTGGGTTACGCGGTGATTTACACGATGTTTCTCAAGCGCGCCACGCCGCAAAACATCGTCATCGGCGGCGCCGCCGGCGCCATGCCGCCCATGTTGGGATGGACGGCAGTGACCGGCCAGGTCGACCCCGGTGCGTTGCTGCTCTTTTTGATTATCTTCACCTGGACACCGCCGCATTTCTGGGCGCTGGCCTTGTACCGCAAGGAAGAATACGCGAAGACCGGTATTCCGATGCTACCGCTTACGCACGGCGATGACTATACGCGTTTGCAGATCGCGCTCTACGCGGTGTTGCTGGTCGTGGTTTCCGTGCTGCCCTTCGTCACCGGCATGTCCGGCGTGGTGTATCTTGCCGGCGTACTGGTGCTCGACGCGATATTCTTGTTCTATGTGGTGATGTTGTTTGTTTCGCGTCAGCGCAAGTGGGCCATCAAGACGTTTTTCTATTCGATCGTGTATCTCACGATCCTGTTCGCAATTCTGCTGTTTGATCGCTACTTGCCGTTGGCGATGACGTAGGGCGCAATAGCGAAGCGTATTGCGCCGTCTGCGAGCAGGGGATCACGATTGCGCTCGTGCGGTAGAGCGCTTACGCGCCCATCGCCTTACGCAGTTTCTTGATGGCGTTGCTCTCGAGTTGACGGATGCGCTCCGCCGAGACGCCGTATTCCTCGGCGAGCTCCGTCAACGTCGTCTTGTCGTCGGTCAGCCAGCGCCTGGCGAGTATGTCCTTGCTGCGTTCATCCAGATCAGACAGCGCTTGCTGCAGGCGTTCGCGATGGTAGTCGTCCCAGTTTTCACGTTCGAGTGACTCTGCCGGGTCGGCGCGGCCGTCTTCGAGGTAGGCGGCCGGCGCTGTGTACGCATCGTCATCGTCGTCGCTGTCGAGATCGAAACCGATGTCGCGCCCGGCGAGTCGTGATTCCATCTCAATGACCTCGGCGGGTTTCACGCCCAGGTCGTTGGCGACCGTCTGAACCTCGGCATGATTCAGCCAGCCGAGACGCTTCTTCGAGCTGCGCAGATTGAAAAACAGCTTCCGCTGCGCCTTGGTAGTGGCCACCTTCACGATGCGCCAGTTGCGCAGAATGAACTCGTGCATCTCGGCGCGAATCCAGTGCACGGCGAACGACACCAGCCGCACGTCCATTGAGGGATCGAAGCGCTTGATCGACTTCATCAAGCCGATCGTGCCTTCCTGAATCAGATCGCCTAAAGCCAGTCCATAGCCGTTGTAGCCGCGCGCGATCTGCACCACGAAACGTAAGTGGTGAATAACCAGTTTGCGCACGGCTTCGAGATCGTCCTGTTCCCGGTATCTGATGGCAAGCGCCTTCTCTTCTTCCGACGAAAGCACAGGAATTTGGCACACAGCCTGTGTGTAGCTGCTGAGACTGCCAACCGAAACTGCCAGCGGGTTCTGCAATTGGACCAGAGCGTTACTCATTAAGGTTTTTTCTCCCAAGATTTGATGTCATTTTAGCACTCTGATTGTTAGAGTGCTAATTGCTTGATTTGTTCCCCAGAAACTGTCGGCTTGATAAGTATAACTATTTGAAAACATGCCGGTTTTTAAGAGTCCCCGCAGCCCCGCTTCAACACAGAACGCAGGTTGGCGCCGAGTGCAGCGAAGCCCAACGCACGAATGCCCTTAGAAACCGCTGCACGTTGGGCTTCGCTAACGCTCAGCGCCAACCTACGGGTGTCGTCGTTGACTTTTGCGACACCGAAGCCGCTAAAATCGCACACGGCCTTGGGCAACCGGACACGAGCTGTGGGACATTATCAACTCGGCTGAATTTCCCCCAAATGCCGCCCCACTGCCAGCCACGAACCCAGCAAGCCGAGCAGCGCCGCGCCAGCGAGCAGGACGAGGGTTTCGCGGAAACCGAGCCCGACGATCGCGAACTGACTGTCATAGAGACCGGCAAGCCGTTGCGCCGGACCCTGCAGTGCCAAACGGCCGATGAAAACCGCGATCCAGGCCACGCAGCCGCCGATCAGGCCGTACCAGAGCCCGGAATACAGAAACGGCCGTCGCACGAAGGCATCGGTCCCGCCGATGAGTTTGACGACTTCGATTTCCTCGCGGCGGTTCTGAATATCGAGCCGGATTGTGTTGCCGATCACCAGCAGCACGGCAATTCCCAGCATGATGGCGAGCGCCACCACGGCGTTGCGGGCGAGTGCGACCAGCGCTTGCAGGCGTTGCAGCCACTCCATGTCGAGTTGTGCGTGTTCGACGTTGGGCATGGTCCGGAACTCCTCTACCAGCTTGCCGAGTACTCCCGCCTCCCGGTAATCCGCGGCGGGCATCGCCACCAGCACGCTCGGCAAGGGATTCTCGCCCAGCGCATCCAACGCTTCGCCAAACCCCGATGCCGCGCGGAATTCTTCCAGCGCTTCTTCCGCGGTGATGACCTGCAGGCTTTCGATCTCCGCGCGCGACTGAAGCTGTGCGGCGAGCTCAGTGCGGTTTGCCGCAGATGTATCCTTGTCGAGAAACAGCGATATTTGCGAGGCGTCTTCCCATCCCTGTGTTACGGTTTGCAGGTTGAGCAGTAGCACATAAAGCCCCGCGGGTAGCGCCAGCGCAATGCCGATCACCGCAATGGTGAGCAGGCTGGACAACGGCGCGTGGTAGAGCTTGCCGAGGCTCGCAATCAGTACGCGCAGATGATCCAGCCCGTAGGCGCGCAGCCTGGACCGGGACGGACCGCGTGCGCCGCCCTCCTTACGCATAACCCGCATATTGCACCAGGATCCGGATTTTTGGGTGAGGGCTGGACGGCCCAGGTTGGACGATAGTCCGCAAAGCATAGCCGTCCCTATGGTTTGCGGAGTAGCGTCCAAGCTGGGCGTTCAGAACCAGCCAAAAACCGGATAGCGGGCTTAAGGACGTGTCGTTGCTCATCAATATTGCGGAACTGACTGGCTCACCATATTAACCCGAGGTCACGCAGCGCCCTGGTGCAATATGCGGGTTAACCGCCGCCATGCAGCAAACGTCCCTGATGTAGCAGGACTATGCGTTTGTCGAAACGCTTGATAAGCTCGACGTCGTGGCTTGCGATCAGCACTGTCACGCCGACCTGATTGAATTGCGCGAACAAGCGCATGATCTCTTCCGACAGCTGCGGGTCGAGATTGCCGGTTGGCTCGTCCGCCAGCAGGATCGCGGGTTTGTTGACCACGGCGCGTGCAATGCCCACGCGTTGTTGCTCGCCGCTCGACAGCATCATCGGCTGTGCCTTTTCCTTATGTAAAAGCGCGACCTTGTCGAGCGCTGCGCGGGTGCGCCGGACGATTTCATTGCGCCGGTAGCCGGCAACTACCAGCGGCAGCGCGACATTGTCGAACACGGTGCGGTCGTTCAGCAGTTGATGGTTCTGAAAGATGATGCCGACTTTGCGCCGCAGTAGCGGAATCTTTCGACGGCTGAGATTCGTGACGTTTTGTTTATCGATTACGATGTGTCCGCGGCTCGGCCGCTCGATCAGACCGATAAGCTTCAGCAGCGTGCTCTTGCCGGCGCCAGACTGACCGGTGAGAAAGCTCATCTCGCCCTTTTCAATGGACAGGCTGAGTTCGCTCAGCGCATCCTGTCCCGTTGGATAGCGCTTGCTGAGGTTTTGCAGCAAAATCATCTATGGTTGCGTATTTGCCTGGCGAGACGGTCGAGAGCGCCGGCGTCGATCAGCGGGCTCGCGCATCCAGCAAAGCCTCGACGAACGCGTCGGGTTCGAACGGTCGTAGATCTTCCAGGCCCTCGCCGATGCCAATAAAGCGGATGGGAATGGCGAGCTGGCTGGCAATAGCGAACAAAATGCCGCCCTTGGCGGTACCATCGAGCTTGGTGATGCACAGCCCGGTCAAACCGAGCGCGTCGTTGAACTCCCTGGCCTGATTAAGCGCGTTCTGGCCGGTAGTGGCATCGACCACCAGCAATGTCTCGTGCGGCGCACTGTCGTCGAGTTTTTGCATCACGCGTTTGACCTTTTGCAGTTCGGCCATCAGATTGCTCTGCGTGTGCAAGCGACCGGCGGTGTCGGCGATCAGCACATCCATCGCGCGTGCGCGCGCGGCCTGCAGGGCATCGAAGATCACAGACGCGCTGTCCGCGCCGCTGCCTTGTGCGATCACCGGTATCTGGTTCCGCTCGCCCCATTGTTGTAACTGCTCGACTGCCGCAGCGCGGAACGTATCGCCGGCTGCGAGCATGACACTGTGGTTTTCCTGTTGCAGCCGTCGCGCCAGTTTGCCGATGGTGGTCGTCTTGCCTGCGCCGTTGACGCCGACCACGAAAATCACATACGGCCTTTCATCCGCCTCCGTGCTGAGCGGCGAGTTGCAGGGGTCGAGTATCTTTGTCATCTCCTCGCGCAGCGCGGTGAACAGGGCATCCGCATCGGCAAGCTCCTTGCGCGCCACCCTTGCGGTCAGACCGTCGATGATCTGCGTGGTGGCCTCGACGCCGACATCGGCCATCAGCAAGCGCGTTTCAATCTCCTCCAGCAGCTCGTCGTCGATCTGTTTCCTGCCGAGCAGCATGTCGGCAACGCCACCGGTGAGCGCGGTACCGGTCTTGGACAAACCCTGGCGAAGGCGCGACAATACGCCCGGTTTGGCGGTCTCGGATTGTCGGTTGGATTTTTTGAAACCAAACATGTCTCGTTGCTGTCTACGGGGGTGGCGCCGAGCGCCAATGCTACCACTTCATTCAGTCACCCGGTCACTTACACAATGCGAATTCACAAAGCCTGCGCACTGCTCGCCATTGCTATCGTCAATGCTAACGTCGCTTTCGCCAACGATAGCGTTCACGAAACCACGCTTGACAACGGACTGAAAGTCGTCATCAAGGAAGACCATAGAGCGCCCGTGGCCGTCGCACAGCTCTGGTACAAAGTCGGAGCAAGCTACGAACACAGCGGCATCACGGGCGTGTCCCATGTGCTCGAACACATGATGTTCAAGGGTACCGAGCGTTATCCGCATGACCGCTTCTCTGCCATCATCGCGGAGAACGGCGGGCGCGAGAACGCCTTCACAGGGAGGGACTACACGGGTTACTTCCAGCTCCTGGACAGCAGCCGGCTCGAGACCAGCCTCGAGCTCGAGGCCGATCGTATGACTAACCTCTCGTTTCCGCAGGACCAGTTCGAGAAGGAGTTGGAGGTGGTCAAGGAAGAACGCCGTCTGCGAACCGAGGACGATCCGCGTTCGCTGACGTATGAGCAATTGTTCGCGGCCGCCTATCTCAACGGACCGTACCACAACCCCATCGTCGGCTGGATGGAAGATCTCAACAGCATGCAGCTCTCTGACCTGCAGGATTGGTACCGGAGGTGGTACGCGCCCGGCAACGCGACGCTGGTGATAGTGGGCGACGTCGATCCCGCGTTGACGTTGACGTTGGTCAAGCAGCACTATGGGAAAATCGAGCCCCGAGCCGTGCCGCCGTTCAAACCCCGCAACGAGGTCACGCAACGCGGCGAGCGGCGTGTAGCAGTCAAGGCGCCGGCCAAACTGCCGTACTTGTTGATCGGTTACAAGGTGCCCGTGCTGGCGCAGCAACAGCAGGACGAAGACTGGGAGATCTACGCCCTGGATGTGCTGGCGGGGGTGTTGGATGGCGGGCGCAGCTCCAGGCTTTCCAAACGCCTGGTGCGCGAACTCGAGGTGGCGGCTTCGGCGAGCGCGGGTTACAACGCTTACGCACGCCATAAGGAATTGTTCTTGCTCGAGGGCGTACCCGGCCCCGGGCGCACCGTCGCCGACCTAGAGCAGGCCCTGGAGGAAGAGGTCGCACGCGTGAAGGAGGAACTGGTGAGCGCGCATGAGCTGGATCGCGTCAAGGCGCAGGTCCTCGCCGGTGAGATCTATCAACAGGATTCGGTGATGTCGCAGTCGTATGCGATTGGTATTCTCGAAAGCGTGGGCCTCGACTGGCGGCTGATCGACGAATACGTCGATCGCATCAAAGCGGTTACCGCCGAACAGGTGCGTGACGTGGCGAGCAAGTATCTGATTAGCGAGCGCAAGACCGTCGCGGTTCTGGAGCCGCAGCCGATCGCGCAAGCGGCTGCGGAGAAGGAGGCGTCCGATGGTTAGGCAACGAAACATCGTGAGCGCGATTTTGACAATCGCGCTGTGGCTGACCGCGTTCACGGCGTACGCCGCGCCTGAAATTCAGCACTGGCAAACCGCGCAGGGCATGCGCGTTTACTTCGTGCCGGCTCCCGAGCTGCCGATGCTCGATATTCGCCTGGCAATGGACGCCGGCAGTGGCCGCGATGGGGAGTTGCCCGGGCTCGCCCGCCTGACGAGCGGCCTGCTCAACAAAGGCACGGGCAAGCTGAGTGCGGATGACGTGGCCTCTCGCTTCGAGGACGTCGGCGCGCAGTATTCCGCCAGGGCAGGGCGCGACATGCTGACGATTTCGTTTCGCAGCCTGAACGATGCGCAGTTTCTCGACCCGGCGCTGGAAACGTTGATGGGCGTCGTGACCGCGCCGTCCTTTCCCGAGCGAGATTTCGAGCGTGCCAAAAACCTCACGCAGATCACACTGCAGGAACAGGACCAGGACCCGGGCGACATCGGCGCCAAGGCGTTTTACCGTGCCGTCTACGGCGACCATCCTTTCGCTAATCCGGTCACTGGCACCGAAGAGTCGGTCGCTGCGATCAAGCGCGAGCATGTAGCCGAATTCCACAAACGTTATTTCGTGGCCGCCAATACGGTGATGGCTCTGGTGGGTGACGTGAGCCGCGACCAGGCTGAGAAAATTGCCGGGCGCATCTCTGCCGGCCTGTCTTCCGGGGAAAAAGCGCCGCCGTTGCCGGAAGTCAAGCCGTTGACCGAGTCGAAGACTGTCCGTGTTCCGTTTCCGTCAGCTCAGGCGCATGTCTATATCGGCCAGCCGGGCATGAGCCGCCGGGATCCGCACTACTTTCCCTTGTACGTCGGCAATCACGTGCTCGGAGGCAGCGGTTTCAACTCGCGTCTGGTCAAGGAAGTGCGAATCGACCGCGGTCTGTCCTACAGCGTGTACAGCTATTTCGTGCCGCAGTCAGTAAAGGGACCGTTTTTGGTCAACCTGCAAACCCGCGTGGACCAGGCGGAAGAGGCCGTGCAACTGGTAAAGGATACGATCAAGGAGTTCTTGCGAAGGGGCCCAAGCGATGTCGAGCTTACCGCCTCGACGCGCAATATCACCGGCGGGTTTCCGCTGCGTATCGACAGCAACAACGATGTTGTGGAGTATCTTTCGGCGATCGCTTACTACGAGCTACCGCTGAACTATCTGAATGCCTTCAACGGCAAAGTCACGGCCGTGAAAAAGGCAGCCATTCGCACGGCCTTTCAGGAACGCATCGATCTCGACAAGCTGGTGACGGTCATCGTCGGCGGCAACGGTGAAGGGTGAGCCGAGCGACTGCACCGCGGAAGACTAAAACGGGGACCTTGCGCGTAATCGGCGGACGCTGGCGCGGGCGCAAGATCGACTTCCCGGATGTCCCCGGATTGCGCCCAACGCCCGACCGCGCGCGCGAAACGCTGTTCAATTGGCTGCAAAAAGAAGTCGACGGGGCGCGCTGTCTCGATCTGTTCTCGGGCAGCGGCGCGCTGGGTTTCGAAGCCGCCTCGCGCGGCGCCGCGGAGGTGATACTGGTGGACCGCGATTCGCGTGTCTGCGAATACCTGAAGCAACAATCCGCCACGCTTGGTGCAACGCAAATCCAGGTCGTGCAATCAGACGCGCGCGCTTGCCTCGAGACCCTGAATGCGCCGTTCGACATCGTATTTCTCGATCCGCCGTTCGGGGATAGTCCGCTTGCCGCTATTTGTGCGGCGCTGGCTGAGCTGAATTTGCTGAAACCCGGCGGCAAGGTTTATCTGGAAGCGCACGCCGGTTGCGATGTGCCGGACTTGCCGCCAGGCTGGGCGTTCGTTCGCAGCAAACGCGCGGGGCAGGTGAGTTACCACCTGCTTGAGTCTGCCTGACTCACGACTTGGGTCACCACCAAGGCGCGGCTTCTGGAAGGTGAAGCGCGCCAAAACGGCGCGCTGCTCGTATCAATCGTGCTGAAGGCTGACTACAATTCCGTTCTCTCCGGCCTGCAGACGTCGCCAATGCAAGGTGGCGAGCGGATCTTTCACATCGCCCTCGGCCAGGACGCGAAATCGCTCCGACACCCCGAGTTCTCCGCACTCCAGAAG
>JBPCXK010000083.1:0-3371 GCA_051008635.1 Gammaproteobacteria bacterium | reverse complement strand
CCGGGGAGATCGCGACCGTCCGCT
The DNA here is from genome assembly GCA_051008635.1 of Gammaproteobacteria bacterium. GTDB lineage: Bacteria > Pseudomonadota > Gammaproteobacteria > JBPCXK01 > JBPCXK01 > JBPCXK01. The sequence goes on along the minus strand of JBPCXK010000083.1, from coordinate 3,347 downwards.
ATCGCGACGGTGAGTTCAGCCCGAAAGACGTGCAGATTGAGGCCGGACGAACCATCAAATTCGTGAACGAGTCCGCGCAGCCCGTATGGCCCGCGTCCAATATTCACCCAACCCACAGTATTTATCCGGAGTTCGATTCCGCACGACCGGTGGCGCCGCAGCAATCATGGTCGTTTACGTTCGAGCGACCGGGCATCTGGTTGTTTCACAATCACTTCACACCGGAGCAGGGCGGCAGAATCAGGGTCTCGGGAACAGTTGCCGAAAAACAGAACAAGCGCGCAAAGCTGGATCCACACACCCTGACCTTCACACCGGTAGGCCAGTTGACCGAAGGCGAGGCCAGGGCGCTGTTCAGGGATGGTCGGGTGCTGGAACGCGCGGCGATGAACCACGGGCCGGCGCACACCGTGGCGGCATTGTCGCAACACGCTGAAGCGCTTGGCGAGGACTGCCATCAACGCGCGCACGTGCTGGGCAGGCTCGCTTACTCCCTGTTCGGCGTCGATGCATTTTCGTTCGCCGGGCACGAATGCCAGTCCGGTGTGTATCACGGCACGATGGAGGCGTTGTTCCACGAAGAAGGTACGGCGAACATTCAGCAAGACGTCGCCACCATCTGCTCGGTGGCCCGCAACGACTTCTTCCAGCATCAATGCATACACGGCGTGGGCCACGGCCTGATGGCTTGGGCCAACTACGAAATGCTGGACGCGCTCGCACTCTGCGATGAGCTGGAATCCGCAACGAATCGGGAATCCTGCTACAGTGGCGTGTTTGTGGAAAACATCGTGGGCGGCCTGGTCGGGGCCATGGGTCACAAAACCAAATACCTTTCCGACGATATGCACTTTCCGTGCAACGTCCTCGAAGACAGATACGTGCCGGCTTGCTACTATTACCAGTCATCGCGCATGGTGCAGCTCACCGGTGGCGACTTTCGCGCGATCACGCAAGCGTGTGAGACCGCACCCGAAACCGCGCAACACCACTGCTTTCTGAGCATGGGCCGGGATGTCGGCGCGCGCACGCGCAGCGATCCGGCTGCGGCAGCGCGGCAATGTTCCTGGACGGAACGCGGCGATTTTTTCATCGACTGCATCAGCGGCGCTGTGCAGGACTGGTTCTGGGAAGCCAGCGGCGCGGACGACGCGCTTGGTTTATGCGCAATCCTGCAGTGGTCACCCGCGAAACGCATGTGCTACGACACCATCACGTCACGGGCCAAACAGATCCTGGAAACCAGGGCCGAAATGCAATCGTTTTGCGATCAGGTGGAAAGCGGATATCGCAAGGAGGATTGCGCCACGCCCTGATGGCACCTGGAAACATTATGCTATCGATCCTGCGCTTTTGTTTGATAGTCGCGTGGTGCCTGCTTCCCGTTGCCGGCAACAGTCGCGCGGCGGGCGACCATAGCGATTCACACGCCGCTGAACCGGAATCCCTCTACCTGGAGATCAACCAGCAATGCCCGGACAGGACACTGGAGTGTTACGTGCCCGGCTTGCTGAAGATCGCCAGCGAACGGCCGCCGGCGTGCCCGCCGGCCTGCAATTGTCATCATTTCGACCGTAGGGAGAAACCTTGAGTCTCGTTAACCACAGGTTAGAACTTGGTCAACCAGCAGGAAGCTTGTAATGCCCAACGACATGTTCGCCCGGGTAGTCTTACTATTCGTCGCCGCGATGACATTATCAGCAAACACGCCGGCAGCCGAAACCAAACCCTTCTCGCTGATCAACCACGAGGGCAAAACAACAACAGACCAGGATTTCAAGGGCGAATACATGCTGGTCCACTTCGGCTACACACATTGCCCTGATGTCTGCCCGACTAGCTTGTACAACCTTGCCGCAGCGGTTAAACGCCTGGGGGCCAACGGCGAACGTATCCGCCCGATCTTCGTAACCGTAGACCCCGAACGCGATACCGTGGAGTTGCTCGCGTCCTATGTTCAAGCCTTCCATCCACGCATGGTCGGGCTAACCGGCAGCAAGGAACAGGTCGCAGAGGCGGCCAAGGCGTATGAGGTGGATTATGTAGTTTCGGAGTACAAAGGCGAGTACCTGGTGCACCACTCTGCGTTTACTTACCTGCTGGGACCGGACGGCGCGTTTCTGAAACGTTTCCCGTTCGGTACCGAGCCGGATCACCTTGTTGAGGCGATTAGGGCGGTCATTAATTGAGCCCCTTCCCCTTGACGGAGTTGGGTTATCGGTTATCGTTTACTTAAGCGTAAGGTGCTGGGAAATAAGGAGAAAAATTCGATAGGAAAGAGAGAGAAAGAACGAGCGGCTTCCAGAGAAAAACGCTAAATGGTTGTTTCTGCAGCGCTGTTGCAGGCCGGCTCTGACCTGCTCTGACCCTTTTTCGCTCCCCTTCTTTTCGTTCTCCGTGATGAATCTGTTGGCCTCTACCGGCTCTACCAAACGTGGTGCAGATCTTCTCGGCCTATCGATGAACATTTCTCTCTCGCCGGGTCAGGGCGCCGAGTGGTGATGGGTGCGTGCCGAGCGCAGCCCCATCCGTCGCCTAACCAATCCCCTACTACTCGACCTTGAAGATCCATCGACTACGGGCCCCGCCATCGCGCTCGGGCATCCGCTCGGCATGAGTGGCGCGCGGCTGGTGATGACCGCTATGTATCAGCTGCAGCGCGGACAAGGCCGTTACGCGTTGTGCGCGATGTGTATCGGTGTCGGGCAAGGAATCGCGATGGTGATCGAGTGTGTATAAGAAGCAGCGGGTTGATCGTCAAGTTCGGCCTGGGCCTTTACTTCTGATCAGCCTTCAGTCGGGAGTGTAGAGAGAGTGCTATTGCTCGTATCGGGTGCAGTCTGACCCTTACGTCCGCTTGTTCACTCCAGCAACCCCGCCTTGCGCAGACCGTCGCGAATGTGCTCGATGTCGGCCGGATTGTTGTAACTCTCGTACTCACTCCAAGTCTTTATCGAGAGGTCGGATTGCAGTTCGAAAGCCCTGGTTGCCTCAGCGCGAGCGTCGTTTAGTCGGCCTAACTGTGCATAGCTTGCAGCTAGGATCAGGCGGCTGTCGACAGTATGGTTCTCCACTCTCTCTAGTGCGTCTACCGCTTCATTGTACTGCCGAGCTAAATAAGAAGCATCTCCAAGGGCCGATTTGTACCAATCGGGGTAATAGGGATTCAGGCGCATAGCTCTTCTTATTGTCTCCACCGCCTCCTCGGCCCTCCCCAAAACGGTAAGCGCCCACCCCCAGCCCGCAAGGATATCGGCATGATTGGGGTTGAGCGCAATGGCCCTTTCGTACTCGGCAGCGCCCTGTTCGTGCTGCCCTAATCGATATATGTAGATTCCGCCCAGGAC
>JBPCXK010000082.1:0-7444 GCA_051008635.1 Gammaproteobacteria bacterium | reverse complement strand
GATGTAGACACGCAGCAGGAGGATCATGTGTGGGACGAGTTACGTTATTCGTTGATGTCGCGGCGGCGCAAGCCGGAGGTGCGTAAGCGTTCGCCGCAGATCAATCCACGTTCATTTGATGCGGTGACGAATCCGCCGCGGGTGCGTGATGTATTGCATGGGATAGTGCATTGATGGGTGTTTTGAGCCAGAAGAGATGAACAGCAAGTAGAGAGAGCGAGCCAGAGATTCATGAACAGCAGATGGTGTGAGCGAGCCAAGGGCATCGAACAGCATCGTGCATGAGCGAGCCATCACGCTTGAACAGCAAAAGATGAGAACGAGCCAATTGATCAGAACAGCATGGATAAGGAGCGAGCCAGAGATCGCGAACAGCAGAAGTTCGGAACGAGCCAAAAAGCCGGAACAACAAGACGTACGAGCGAGCCATTCATTGTGAACAGCAATCCAAGTAAGCGAGCCATCACACTTGAACAGCAAAATATGAGAACGAGTCAAAAGGTGTGAACAGCAATGGACAAGAGCGAGCCAAGACCCACAACAGCACAGAAGGGATTGAGTTATGACGACAGCAATACTTGAATCCATTGAACGTTTGAGTCGCGACCTCAAAGAATCCGCCATTACACTATCGAAAGATGAAACGCGATTTCTGGTCGACGCCTACTACATGATGCAAGACCAACGACTTCGCGCCGAGAACCAAGTCCGTTCACTCAGCAAGACCGGCGAACCCCATGTGGTGCTGGATTGGCTATCGATACAGAGCCGAGTACTTGAGAATCAAGTTAAGCGCGCGCTGGACCAATATAGCCAATCTCATCTCGTTGGCAGGTGGTCGCGCTCTCATGTCGGCATCGGCCCGGTTATATCCGCTGGGCTCATTGCACATATCGATATAGAAAAGGCCCCTACTGCTGGCCATATCTGGAACTACGCCGGATTGAATCCCGGCATCAAATGGGAGAAAGGTCAGAGACGGCCCTGGAACGCCGAACTAAAAACATTGTGTTGGAAAATCGGCACATCGTTCATCAAGATGAAGGGCAAAGAGGGAAGTGTCTATCGCGAAATTTATGAGCAACATTTCAAAACCGTCGAAAAAAACAACAAAGCAAACAAATTCAAAACACAAGCTGCGGAGATATTAAAAACAAAAAAAATAAGCAAAATAACAAACGCCTATAAAGCCTACAGTAAAGGCAAATTACCTGACGCACACGTCATCGCACGCGGCCGCCGCGCGGCTGTCAAGCTGTTCTTATCGCACTGGCATCACATTGCCTTTGAGGACCATTACGGCAAACCACCCCCTATGCCCTATGCGATTGCGCACCTAGCGCACGCACATTATTTGGAGCCGCAATGGGGGCCTATGTCTGAAGATGAATTCGCTTAGACCCTATCAACAAGCCGCAAAAGAAGCGGTGACGCAGGCACTGGCTAGCCGGCCCGATAATCCGTGCGTTGTCATCCCGACCGGTGGCGGCAAGACCATTATCATGGCGGCGCTGATTCATGAGTACGTCAGCACCTGGCCCGATACTCGGATCTGTATCACGGCCCACACCCAGGAATTGGTCAAGCAAAACGCAACCCAGCTCGCCCGTTACTGGACAGACGCCCCGCTCGGCATTTATGCCGCGGGGCTCAAATGCCGGGACACACAAGACAATGTCATTTTCGGTAGCATTCAATCCATATACCGACGCGCCGACGAACTGGGGCATTTCGACTTGGTGTTCATTGACGAGGCGCATCGTATCCCGCTCGAGGGCGAGGGCATGTATCGGCGCTTCATGGCCGCTGCAACCGCTATCAATCCGGCGCTACGCGTGGTCGGTTGGACGGCCACGCCGTATCGAATGAAAGACGGTCGGGTGTGTCGCGCCGACGGGATTCTGAATCACGTGTGCTACGAAGCGAAGATTCCCGCTCTGATCGACGACGGCTATTTGACCCAGCTCATCTCCATCGGCGGCGAGGCGGAGCCCGATCTAAAAAAGATCCGAGTGCGCAATGGGGATTTCGCCAAAGAAGAACTGGAAGCGGAGATGACGCAAGAGGGATTGATTGCCGCCGCCTGTCGAGAAACGGTGAAGCGCTTGCACGGACGCGACGCCTGGCTGGTGTTTTGTTGCTCGATCAAGCACGCAGAACAAATCAGTGCCGAGCTGCGCCGTCTCGGCGTGACCGTTGACGTGGTGCATTCGGAATTGTCGCGCAAGCTGCGCGACGACGCCATCACGCGTTTCCTCGCCGGCGAGACACGGGCGCTGTGCAATGTCAACATCCTGAGCGAAGGCTTCGATTATCCGGACATCGATGCCATCGTGATGCTACGCCCGACCCTATCGCCGGGGCTGTACTATCAGCAGGTCGGCCGCGGGCTACGTGTGGCGGACAACAAAACGAATTGCAAGGTGCTCGACTTTGCCAAGAACGTGATGACCCACGGCCCCATCGATGCCATCTTGCCCCGGGCGCGCAAGAACGGTGAGGGCAAGGGCGAGCCGCCGGTGAAAATATGCCCGGAGTGCCGTACCTTTATTCCGCTCAGTGCCCTCATGTGCCCTCAGTGCGGCTACGAGTACCCGGAGCGCCAGCCCAAGCACGCCCGCGAGCCGGACGCCACGCCGATTCTATCGCGCTGGATGCAGCCGCAGTGGCTACCGGTTGAGCGCGTCACCTATGCCCGTCACGTCGGGCGCAAAGGCACACCGACCTTACGGGTCGAGTATCACTGCGGCCTTAGCGTGCACAAGGAATGGGTGGCGCTCGAGCACAAGGGCTATGCACGCAAGAAAGCCGAACAGTGGTGGCAAGCGCGGGCGTATGCGTGGCCCTGTCCGCGCACTATCAAGCGCGCCACGGCGCTCGCCGCCACGACCCTTGAACAACCAACCGAGATATTGGTGGATTTTAATGGCAAACACAGCACCATCATCGGCTACCGATGGCCTAGTAATCACGAGGCCCGAGCGCGAGACGCTCTTGATGACCCTGGACAAGCTGCGTGACAAGTTACTGGCGATGCCGCTGCGTCACTCGTGTGTGATGTGCGAGTACTATCAGGAGGGGTTTTGCAAGCACTGGCAGGATCACATTCCTCCTGAGCATCTCGACGCTGGCTGCGACGACTGGCGCGAAGACCTCATACCCTTTTAATGCCTGAGCGGACAGTGTGTTTACAACACGGATACACGAGGCTATCATGCAGCACGTCAACTATGTGACAGCAAAAAAGCTAGCAGAGCTGACAGGGTACACCCTCAGCGCCATACACGGTAAGAAATCAAGCGGCGTATGGCGTGAGGGTGAATTATGGCTTAGAGCACCCGATGGCCGGGTGCTCTATGACATCGAGGGCTATCACCGATGGGTGGAAAAAACACCCCCTATCCGGGCATCTACGTGGCCGGAGAAAGCAGCATAGAGATTCGTTTGTATTCGCGCAAGCTCTTTGGTGAGCATCGCAAAGAAATCACCGGCCAATTGCCCTGGCCACCGACACCAGAGAATCTAGAGAAAGCGCAGCGCTTGCGCGAGCGCATGAAACGCGCCCTACAAGAAGGCACATTCGACTATCAGGTCTATTTCGATCAACCGCCCTATCGTGAACGCCGCGCGCTGGCCGAGCAGGCCCGGCGTCGCTATCAGCCGAAAAGCACCGGCGTTCTGCTAGAAAGTTTCATCGAACAGAAGCGCGCGGAACTCAAGCGCTCCACCTGGGAGGATTGGTCGCGCGCGATACATAACATCCTGGCACCAGCCTTCGGCACCATCCCGGTGGTCGCTTTCCGCTGGCGAGATTTCGAGCAGTGGTATCAGACCTATCCCGCCGGGAAAAGCCGTTGCGCAAGCTTGATGGGCTTGATGCGCCAGGCGTTCGATCTGGCTTTAGAGCGAGAGCTGATTGAGCACAACCCGTTCACGCGCCGCAAGCTCAAATCCCGCCCCTGCGACCATGCACGGAATGCCGAAAAAGAGGATGTTATTGATCCGTTTCGCGATACTGAAATGGACACCATCATATTAGCGGCATCTGAGCAACACGGCGTAGGCGCCATGATTAAGTTCTGGCTGTGGACGGGTCTGCGTTCTGGCGAAATATTCGCACTGCGTTGGAGTGATATCGATACGTTCACGAATAAAATTCGCGTCGCAAGAAACAAAGTCCGCGGCCACACCACGACCCCCAAGACACACAAAGCACGTTGGGTCTCGTTACTGCCTGGCGCGATTGAAGCGTTGAACGAAATCGCCGCACTCAACCCCCAACGTGATGGTGAGATTTTCCTACACCCTCGAACCGACCGACCCTACACCAACTCCGAGACGTTCCGTAAGCACGTATGGAAACGGGCCATAGCCATTGCCCAGGTGCGCTACCGGTACCCCTATCAGCTCCGGCACACCTTCGCCTCGTGGATGCTGCTTCAGGGGCGCGAGAAGATGTGGGTGGCGCAGCAGCTCGGTCATGCTAACACCGCCATGATCGACGCCACCTACGGACGATTCATCGAGGACATGGAGCGGCATAATCCGAACATCGACAAGGCGTTCAAGCACGACCGCGACAGCAAGCTGGTGCTATAAATCGTTGTCTCCAGATGTCACTCCAGACCCCTCTATGGATACGCTTTTGTCCGGACCAGACCTAACCCTTTGATTTCGTTAGTAGTTGCTCAGATGAAACGAATGTCCGCCATTCAATTTAATCAAAGGGTTATCGCACATTTCGGGCAAAAGTATCCAGGCGGGTCAAAAATGGTTTATTCGTGGATTCGAGCGAGGGAAATTCCTTATGTGCACGAACGAGCCTTCTTTTTCTGGACTGAACCATAACCCACCTTCCTCGAAATGATCCATCGTGGATCCATTCGTCACCCGCCTGGACGTATCGCTCACGGAAACAAGCGCGATAATTCGCTATAGTGGCCGCCCTTACATGAGGTCTCAGAAATGAACGAGTACGAAGAAACCAAAGCGCTCTTGAGCGTGGTGGTCATTTTGTTTGGCCTGTCCATAGTCGGGCACGGCGCGCCGTGGGGTTACCTCGTGGCCATCGCAGGAACCGCTTGGCTCGCGATTATCTGCCTCCCCGGCATACATAAGTGGTGGCACGGCGAGCAGCAAAAAAATATTGGGCGAAAGCCCATCAAGAAGCGCTGTACGACGCCTACCGCACCATCTACTTTGACGCCCCGCCCGTCGACACGAAGACACCAACCGAATGACCACGATGGAGCAACGGGTCGAAGCCCTAGACCCAAAGGACTGACGGTCACCGAAGCCGCGAGGCGCCTAGGGATCGGCCGGAATCAGGCGTACGCCGGCGTGAAGGATGGATCGATCCCAAGTATCCGGGTTGGTGGAAGGATCATCGTGCCGGAACCCGCGCTGAATCGTCTGCTGTCAGGCGAGACGGCCGCCTGACAGAACGGCCCGGAAATGACGAGAAAACGCCCCGTCAGGACCACCTGACGGGGCGTTTTGCGTTGTCAACTTGGACTAGCTCCGGCGGGCGAGACCAGCGCTGCCGGGGGTGACATGGGGGCACCATGTGTACGCGAAGGATACATCAGAACGCAGTGGACTCGTCACCCGCAATGACTTGACTTGGATCAAGCGCCTGACTTGGATCCTGCTCAGCCTGCAAGTCATTTGGCTCACGTCCATCATCGGTCTATGGGTTGCCGTCGGCGATCTGCGTCGCGAAGTCGGCGCGCTCAGTCGCGAAGTCGGCGTACTCAATGAACGTGTCGATACCCTCGACCAGCGCGTAGTCCACAACACCGAGCTGCTGGAACAAATCCTTCAGCGCTTGCCGCAATAAACCCAAGGAAATCTGAAATGGACAAAACCACAAACGTCTGTGGTCTTCTCGCCCCGACCCTGATTCTGCTCGGTCTCTTCTTCTTCGAATGGGACCAGAACGTTTACTTCCTGCTGCTCGGCGCCGGCCTTGTCTGCCTGTTCATCGCCGCCACGCCCGCGGTGCTGGAATGGCTAGACGAGCGTCGCCAAGAGAAAACATTACGACGCCAAAGAAACGACCATGGCCACTGAAAGCCTAGACACTCAATTGACGGTCATGGCAACACGCCTCGATCATGTGGACAATGATGTCGGTCATATGCGTAGCGATATCAGCGAACTGCGACGCACTACCATCACCTTATTTCTGTGGGTCATGGGCGTCGTGATCGCCAGTTCGGCTGCAATATTTTGGCGCTTACTCGAGCTGAGCAGCGCCCTGACCCAACTTGAGGCGAAGTTGCCATGAACGGCGTAGTGACTGTGCCGGTCTGGCTTATCGTGGTGGCGGGCTTGACGTGGTTGGCCTTCCAGGCCGGCTGGATCGTGTTCGCGGTACTCGGCGTGCTCTATTTGCTATGGGTAGCCGTCGTCCTGATGATGTCGTGTCTCTTGTGGATCTTGAGTGTAGTGCCGGGGCCAGACCGCGACGAACTCCGTCGGTGGCGCGACCTTGAACGCCGTGAACAGGAGCGCGTCAACCGATGACGCCGAGATGAATCAACGGGTCCGTAGCTCTAGCGGCCAGAGCACCAGCACCGTCAATACTGGAGGTCGCCGGTTCGACTCCGGCCGGGCCTGCCATTTCAGGAAACAACGATGTCAAAACACACTTTAATGAATGCTGAGATATATGACGCCTTTATGGCAGCCGGCGCGGATGAAGAAAAAGCCCGTGCCGCGGCGCAGTCCGTTGCGCACTACGACAACCGATTGGACAGTATTGAACGTCAAATCATAAGGTTGTCAGGGCACGTCATACTGGTTCAATGGATGCTTGGGTTCAGTCTCGTTATCAGTGGCGGTATTTTGTGGCAGGTCATGAAACTGATCGGAACCAGTTCATAACGACATAAGGAGTGAACGAGCCAAACCATCTAAACAGCAAATGAAGCGAGCGAGCCATAGTCTGTGAACAGCAAAGGAGGCGAGCGAGCCATACGACCTGAACAGCAAAGTATATGAGCGGGCCATGAGATGTCTAAATCTAGTTTGATGAATGTCGAAATCTATGACGCCTTTATAGCGGCCGGCGCGGATGAAGAGAAAGCCCGTGCCACGGCACAATCGGTCGCGCATTATGACGGCCGATTGTCCGATTTGCGTCTAGACCTGTACAAAGCGATGTTCGTGCAAGGTTTAGCTATCGTTGTATTCAATGTCACGATAACGGGATTATTACTGCGCTACATGTCGGTGTCGCCACTGTGAGCTTGAGCTGTGTGAAAACTATCCGTCTATTTAGGGCAAATTATGAAACTCATCGGAACCCATTCATGAGGAAGCAATGATGTCAAACCACACTTTAGACGCTGCACAAATATTTCGCACAGAACTAGAATCGTCTCTCAAAAAACTCCAAACCGAGGTGGCACGAGTCACCGCAGACTGGTATGCACTACGC
>JBPCXK010000081.1:0-2836 GCA_051008635.1 Gammaproteobacteria bacterium | reverse complement strand
GGTCTGCACTGGCTGAATTTCGTGCCGCGGGATTTCGCGCTGATGAATATGTTGCTGGCCGCGATCTGGTTCTGGGTTGCGATCAGGCTCGGCCGGCTGTATACGGGAGCTGCCGATCGGCATTTGAGCAATGAGGCGCCGATGCTTACCCGCTCGCTTGTCGAGCAACACGCGCCGGCGGGTCAGCCTTTTAGTTTCTCGCTACCCGCCGACTCTTTCACAGACCCGGACCCGGGCGACGTGCTCCGCATATCCGCCACTTTGAGCGACGGGTCCCCATTGCCACCATGGTTGAGATTCGATCCCGAGATGCTCAGTTTCAGCGGCAGTGCACCGGACGATATAAGAGGCCGTACGGAGCTCGCCGTGCAGGCGACGGATTTTGACGGCGTCTCGGTCAGCGCTCCGCTGCTGCTACATCATGATCCATAAGAGCATGCGCGTTGCGACGATAAAAATATACAGCGTGGTGTCAGCAGCCTGCCTGATCACGCTACCGGTGGCAGTGCTGCCTCAGCAAGTAATGGACGAGCGTAACGACGTTTCGCATCCTCCGGCGGCCTTGTTCGCCGACACCGCGCCGTTGGAGATGGAAATGCGCCTCGACTTCGACGACATCTGCCTGAATCCCGAAGCCAAGGATTGTCCGGACGTACCAGCGGAAATCTTCTATCGCGCCGCCAACGGATCGAAAAAGCGTCTGGCAGTGAATATCCGCACTCGCGGCCGCTGGAAAGAAACCACCGGCGATTGCAGCTTTCCTGCCATCTTCGTGTATTTCACCCCAGGTCAGACACGCGGCACCGTGTTCGAAGGCGAGGCTATGCTGCCACTAACCACCCACTGCAAGCATCACAAGCGCAGATACGAGACCTATGTGCTGACCGAGTACCTCGCGCACCGTCTGTATCAGCTACTGGCCGGCGTCAGTCTGCGCGCACGGTTGCTGCACGTGACTTACGTGGATGCGGACACCGATAGGCGCCGGCAGCGCTATGCGTTCTTCACCGAGCACTTCGAGCGCCTCGCGCAGCGTACCGACAAGGAGTTCTATCTGGTAAGACGGGTCGACCTCAAAAGCACGATCCCGGAGGAGATGGCCACGCTCGCGTTGTTTCAGTTCATGATCGGCAATCTCGATTGGTCCGCGTACGCGTGCCACAATATCGCCGTTTTTCGAGATGCGAATGGCAGCACGACGCCGGTGCCGTACGATTTCGACTTCTCAGGGATAGTCGACGCAGAGTACGCTACGCCGCCGGAACGTTTCAACCAGCGCAACGTCCGCATCCGGCGCTATCGGGGCTACTGCTGGCCCGATTTAGACTGGTCGGTACTGTTTGAGAAATTCCAGCGCATACGCGACGATGTGTTCAAGGAGCTGGCGGCAGTCCCAGGTCTGTCCAAGTTCAATCGGCGCCGCGTTGACCGTTATATAAGAAGTTTCTACAAGATCATCGACTCCGAGGAGAAGCGTCGGAAGCAGGTCATCAAACGCTGCAGGAAACGACCGCACCCAGTGCCGTAGTCCTCAGGGTGTGGCTACAAACTTGAGCAGAGCGTCGCGACGTGCCAATAATGCGGCTATGCGCTTCCTGTCAAGCCACGCGCCTAGCGCGGTCTGTAGCGTTGTTTCGTCCAGCCGCGAAAGTGCCTCGATTGCACCAATCGGCGGCTTGAGCACATCCTTAGATAGACCGGCTGGCAAACGCCGCGACTTGCCGAATGCCGTGCTGTGGTCCACAAGGTAGAGCGTCCAGCTTTGCTGGCGGTAGTGAATCGTGTCGAGGGAGCGTGCCCGCGTGTCGGTGAGTAGGTCGAATACATGCTTTAGCTGGATTTGCGCATCTATCGGACACCAGCCTGAAAAGTGGAGGCCCCGCTGCTGGCGTTGCTGCTCGGAGACAGTATTCGGATAGACAAGCTGCAGTGCGCCAGCCGTGTCCTCGATACGCCGGGGCACGGTCGGTGGGATGAGCTCTGTGCCCAGCAGCTCATCCAGCGCATGCGCAGCCAGCTCCATGGTGTCGGGGCGACCGCGGCCAGTCGGATAGAACAATGCACGGATCGATCTACCCTCGTACTCTACGATCACGTCCCAGCTTTTAGCGTTGCCTGCGTGTTCAACGGAGCCGATGTTGCCGGTCGCCAGGGCAGCTTCGATCTCCGAGTTACTCAACCCGTAGGCAACCGGGAGCTCCTTAATTTCCGGCGCGAAGCGCTCACCGGGGTTGAGGTATTGAACCTGCATCTTCTTACCTTGCTCCAGCACGAGCGCTGCCGGTCGGCCTTTATAGTGGCTCACTAGCATGCCTGTATCGACCATAACAATACGTCCATCCCGAATGACGTGGACACGCTTATCTGGCGTAGGCGTGTGGCCCACGATGAGGCGGCTGACGCCAAGGCGTTTCAGGTAGGTATCGAGTATCGGCCGTTCGAGAATATCGCGGCAATAAACCGAGCCCCGGTACCAGAATGGGCTATCAATTCTATTCACCAGTGCAGTGCTCAGCCTGCCAAGCTCAGTGACTAATGCCTCGATCTTCTCATTGCCTTCGATTTTTTCACAACTAACTGCCCGCTCTTCAACACATGCGGACGGGTCTTCCAGGATTCCGTTCTGCCCGAGTTCCAGGGCTCGGTCGGGCTCGTCATCGGGAAGTACGCCTGCATCCACGAGCTCACGCCAGACAACCAGATAACGGCTCAGGTCATTGCTGAAACTCTGGTTTAGCCGTGCCGGGGCAAATTTGCTGGTGAGCTCCGGGAGCCCGCCGTGCACGAACACAGAATCGTTCACGACAACCATGGTGGGCAGCGATAACAACCAGCG
>JBPCXK010000080.1:0-6522 GCA_051008635.1 Gammaproteobacteria bacterium | reverse complement strand
GCCTGTGCCGATGCTTCATTGATAGTTACGGAAGCAGCGGCGCTCAGTTAAGGAGAAAACGGTCGGCGGAGTTCATAGCGTGTGCATCTATCAGTGACCAAGAATGCGTGAAAGACTTACAGAGGACGCGTTGATTAAGGCCGTCAACGACGAGTTGAAGACGCACGAGGAGTGCGAGCACTGTCGGGCTGCTGCTGTGCTGAAATCGGACGAGGACGCGACGGGCTGCAATTGGTCGCCCCCTCACGTTGTTTGCAGTGGAACTCCTGCGGAAGTCTGTCGCCCTGCGCTGCCCCCGGGTTATTGAGAAGTTACACTGATCGCAGCTAACTTGTTGATTACCCTCGAAGTGGGGTGTATCGAACCGTTTCCGGGCATCGGCACCACAAAATCCTGTAAGAATACTGCAATTGAACAGGTGCAAAGCGGTGTAAGCGACCCCCGGGCCGTTTGTTCTTGATTGCCGCACGTCCTGCAACACCTTATCATGTCACCGCGGTGGGGGTCGCGGGCCACGAGCCCGGCATTTACTACGTCACAGCCGGAATGCTTGATAATTATTTGCCAATTCTCGTTTTCATAACGATCGGGGTCGTGCTGGGCGGCGTCATGATGGCGCTGGGTGCGGCTATCGGTCCACGACGTGCGGACAAGGCCAAAGACTCACCGTACGAATGCGGGTTCGAGGCATTCGAGGATTCGCGCATGAAGTTCGACGTGCGCTACTACCTGGTCGCGATACTTTTTATCATTTTCGATCTCGAGATCGCCTTTCTGTTTCCCTGGGCCGTGGTGCTGGACAAAATCGGTTTGTTCGGCTTGTTGGCCATGGCGGTTTTTCTCGGCATTCTCGTAGTCGGTTTCATCTACGAGTGGAAGAAAGGGGCGCTGGAATGGGAGTAGCTGTGCAATGAGCATCGAGGGCGTGCTGGAGCAGGGTTTCGTCACTACCACGGCGGACAAGCTCATCAACTGGGCGCGCACCGGCTCAATGTGGCCGATGACCTTCGGCCTTGCCTGTTGCGCAGTGGAGATGATGCATGCGGGCGCCGCGCGTTACGACCTCGACCGTTTCGGTATCCTGTTCCGCCCGAGTCCTCGCCAGTCCGATGTCATGATCGTCGCCGGCACGCTGGTCAACAAGATGGCGCCGGCGCTGCGCAAGGTCTACGACCAGATGGCGGAACCGCGTTGGGTAATCTCTATGGGCTCCTGCGCCAACGGCGGCGGCTACTATCATTATTCGTACGCGGTCGTGCGCGGCTGCGATCGCATTGTGCCTGTGGATATCTACGTGCCCGGCTGTCCGCCCACTGCCGAGGCATTGCTGTATGGCATCTTGCAGCTTCAGAACAAGATTCGCCGAACCAACACTATCGCCCGCTAATGCCCACTGAACTTGCGAGTGACAGACTGGAGTCGCTGGCCGCGCGTCTGCGGGCTACGTTTTCCGACGCAAGCTGCACGCTCGATCGCGGCGAGGTCACGCTGACGGTGACGCCCCGCAACCTCAGCGACACCTGCCAGCGACTCAAAGACGACTCCGACTTCAGTTTCGAGATACTGGTGGATGTTGCGGGGGTGGATTATCTCGAACATGGAATCGCCGAGTGGGCGACTGACGAGGCCACCAGCGAAGGTTTCAGCCGTGGCGTCGAAAAAGCCACATTCGGCCGTTTCAGCTTCAGCGATGCGCCCACGGATCGCCGCCACGAAGGCCCGCGTTTCGCGGTGGTCTATCACTTGCTGTCGGTGAGCACCAACCGCCGCTTACGGCTCAAAGTATTCTGCGGGGATGACGACGTGCCAGTCGTCGATTCGGTCACCGGCATATGGGCGGGGGCCAACTGGTACGAGCGCGAGGCTTTCGACCTCTACGGCATCATGTTCGAAGGCCATCCGGACCTGCGCCGGATTCTCACCGACTACGGCTTTATCGGGCACCCGTTCCGCAAGGACTTCCCGCTCGTTGGCCACGTCGAGATGCGCTACGACCCGGAGCAGGGCCGCGTGGTGTACGAGCCCGTGACCATAGAGCCGCGTGTGCTGGTGCCCAAAGTGATTCGAGACGATCACCGTTACGTCGAGCCCTCCGATGGCGAGGAGCCCGAGGACCGTGCCGCCAATGCCTGAAATCCGCAACTACACCATGAACTTCGGGCCTCAACACCCGTCGGCGCACGGTGTGTTGCGTCTCGTGCTGGAACTCGACGGTGAGGTCATACAACGCGCCGATCCGCACATCGGCCTGTTGCATCGAGGTACGGAAAAGCTCGCCGAGAGCAAGCCGTACAACCAGAGCATCGGGTACATGGATCGGCTCGACTACGTGTCCATGATGTGTAACGAGCACGGCTACGTGATGGCGATCGAGAAGCTGGTCGGCATCGAGCCGCCGCTGCGCGCGCAATACATTCGCGTGATGTTCGACGAGATAACCCGAATACTCAATCATCTGCTGTGGCTCGGTGCGCACGCGCTCGACATCGGCGCCATGACGGTTTTTCTGTACGCGTTTCGCGAGCGCGAAGACCTGATGGATTGCTACGAAGCGGTTTCCGGCGCGCGTTTGCATGCAACCTACTACCGCCCTGGCGGCGTGCATCGCGATCTGCCCGGGGTCATGCCGCAGCACAAGGTCTCACGCTGGCACGATGAAAAGGAAATCGAACGGCTGAACGAGCATCGCCGGGGTTCTCTGCTCGATTTCATCGAGGCCTTCACGGATCGTTTTCCTGGTTGTGTCGACGAGTACGAAACCCTGTTGACCGACAACCGTATCTGGAAACAGCGCACGGTCGGGATCGGCGTGGTGTCGCCGGAACGCGCCATGCAACTGGGATTCAGCGGGCCCATGCTGCGCGGCTCGGGCGTGGAGTGGGATCTGCGCAAGAAGCAACCCTACGACGTCTACCCGCGGATGGACTTCGACATTCCAGTCGGCGTCAACGGCGATTGCTATGACCGCTATCTGGTGCGCATCGAAGAGATGCGGCAGTCGAATCGCATCGTCAAGCAATGCATCGACTGGTTGCGCGACAACCCGGGCCCCGTGATGGTCGATAACCACAAGGTCACGCCGCCGCAGCGTGAAGAGATGAAAGCCGACATGGAGTCGCTCATTCATCACTTCAAGCTGTTCACCGAAGGGTATTGCCTGCCGGAAGGCGAGGCCTACGCCGCCGTCGAGCACCCCAAGGGCGAGTTCGGCGCCTATCTCATCTCCGACGGCGCCAACAAACCCTATCGTCTCAAGATTCGTGCGCCGGGATTTGCCCACCTTGCTGCGCTGGATGAGATGGCGCGCGGACACATGCTCGCGGACGTTGTCGCCATCATCGGCACGCAGGACATCGTGTTCGGCGAGGTGGACCGATGAGTCAGGCCACGCAAGTGCGTAAGGCGGACTTGTTATCAGCGCACGTCAGGGAAGAAATCGACGACTGGCTAGAACGTTTTCCCGAGGATAAAAAACAGTCGGCAGTGCTGGCCGCGTTGCGCGCGGTGCAGCACGAGGACACGTATCTTGCGCCGGAGAAAATGGATGCCGTTGCCGATTATCTCGGCATGCCGAGTATTGCCGTCTATGAAGTGGCGTCGTTTTATTCCATGTATGCACTCAAGCCGGTCGGCCGGCATACGATTGCCGTGTGCACCAACTTGTCGTGCATGCTGTGCGGCGCCGATGACGTCGTCGAGCACATCGAGAGCAAACTCGGCGTCAAGACCGGCGAAAGCACGCCGGACGGCAAGTTCTATCTGAAGCAGGAAGAAGAATGCCTGGCGGCCTGCTGCGGCGCACCCATGATGCAGGTCGATCATATTTATTACGAGAACCTGACGCCGAACAAAATCGACGAGATTCTGGACGGTTTCGAGTGACAGACAAACAAGCCATCAACAGCGTGTGCTACGCCACGCTCGAGTTCGACGAGCCGTGGACCTTTGATAACTACATGAAAGTCGGCGGCTACGAGGCGTGGAAAAAAATCCTCGAAGACGAAACGCCACGCGAGACCATCATCGAAGAGGTTAAAGCCTCGGGCCTGCGCGGGCGCGGCGGTGCGGGCTTCCCGAGCGGTTTGAAGTGGAGTTTCATGCCCAAAAACCCTCAGGGCCACAGTTACCTCGTGTGCAACTCCGACGAGTCCGAACCCGGCACGTGCAAGGATCGCGATATCCTGCGTTTCAATCCGCACGCACTCGTCGAAGGCATGGCCATCGCGGGTTACGCAATGGGCGCGACGGTCGGGTACAACTACATGCGTGGTGAGTTTTTGGACGAGCCGTACAAGCGCTTCAAACAGGCATTGGACGAGGCTTATGAAGCGGGTCTGCTTGGCAAGAACGTACAAGGCTCGGGGATAGACTTCGATCTTCACGATGTGCTCGGCGCCGGCGCGTATATATGTGGTGAAGAAACCGGCTTGCTGGAGTCGCTGGAGGGCAAAAAGGGCATGCCGCGGTTCAAGCCGCCGTTCCCGGCGAACTTCGGTCTCTATGGCCGGCCGACGACCGTCAACAACACGGAAACTCTGGCCTCCGTGCCGAGCATCCTGCGCAACGGCGCGCAGTGGTTTGCCGATTTCGGCCCGCCGAAAAGCGGCGGAGTGAAGTGCTTTTCAGTGTCCGGCCATGTCGCAAAGCCAGGCAACTTCGAAGTCCCGCTCGGCATGCCGTTTGCCGAACTGCTGGAGATGGCCGGCGGCATGCGCGACGGCGCTGAGCTCAAAGCAGTGATCCCGGGCGGCTCGTCGGTGCCGGTAGTGCCCGGCGACGTCATGATGAAGTGCAACATGGACTATGAATCCTGCAGTGAGGCAGGCTCGGCGCTCGGTTCTGGTGCGGTGGTCGTCATGGATCACACGACGGACATGGTCAAGGTACTGCGCCGTATCTCGCGCTTTTACTACGCCGAATCCTGTGGCCAGTGCACGCCATGCCGCGAAGGCACGGGTTGGCTTTACCGCATGTTGACGCGCATCGTCGAGGGCAAGGGCGTCGTAGAGGATCTCGACAAGCTGAAAGACGTAGCGGACAAGATCGAGGGCCGCACCATCTGTGCGCTCGGAGACGCCGCGGCCTGGCCGGTGCAAAGTTTTCTCAAGCACTACCGTCACGAGTTCGAGCACTACGTTCAGCACGGCTACAGCGTGGTCGACGCGCGCGCCAGCAAGGCGGCCTGAATTATGGGCTCGCGTCAAAATGACTTCCCATTTCCCGCCGCCTACGCATCCCGCTCGGCGATGTTGCCTCGTCGGTTAAATAGGCCGGCTAATCGCCCTCCTCGCGCCTTGCCGCAGGGGCGCCCAGGCGCCGATAAAGGCAAACTTATTTTGACGCGAGCCCTATGAGTGACGACCTCGTCAATCTCGAGATCAACGGCAAGGCATGCCAGGCGCGCAGAGGCGCCATGATCATCGAAGTTGCCGATGAGGCGGGCATCCGGATTCCGCGTTTTTGCTATCACGAAAAGCTCTCGATTGCCGCCAATTGCCGCATGTGCATGGTCGAAGTCGAAAAGGCGCCCAAACCCCTGCCCGCCTGCGCCACGCCGGTAGGGGAGGGCATGAAGGTGTACACGCAATCGCCGTTGGCCATCGGCGCGCAAAAAAGCACCATGGAGTTTTTGCTGATCAACCATCCGCTCGATTGCCCCATCTGTGATCAGGGCGGCGAATGTGAGTTACAGGACATCGCCATGGGCTATGGCGAGGATGTCTCGCGCTACACCGAAGCCAAACGCGTGGTCAAGGACAAGGATATCGGGCCGCTGGTATCCACGGATATGACGCGTTGCATCCATTGCACACGCTGCGTGCGTTTTGGCGAAGAGATCGCCGGCGTGCGCGAGCTCGGTGCGACCGGCCGTGGCGAAAACATGGAAATCGGCACCTACATCGAAAAGTCGATGGCCTCGGAGATGTCCGGTAATGTCATCGATCTGTGCCCGGTAGGCGCGCTCAACGCCAGGCCCTCGCGCATGGCCGCGCGCGCCTGGGAGCTGATACAGCACGCGAGCATCGCGCCGCACGACAGCATCGGCTCGAACATCTACTTGCACACCTTGCGCGGCAGGGTGGTGCGTGCGGTGCCGCGAGACAACGAGGAAATCAACGAAACCTGGATCTCGGATCGGGACCGTTTCAGCTACACCGGCTTGTACAGCGAAGATCGTTTGCACGCGCCGCAGTTGAAACGTGATGGACAATGGCAGACCGTCGATTGGGAAACAGCGCTGAAGGCGGTTGCAGCCGGCCTGCTCGCGCAGCCGGCTGAAGAAGTAGGCTCCCTGGTGGCGCCAAACGCGACGCTCGAAGAGATGTATCTGCTGCAAAAGTTGCTGCGCGGTGTTCGCGTCGGCAACATCGATCATCGTTTGCGGCAGCTCGATTTCTCCGATCAGGAACACGCGCCGCTGTTCCCGTGGCTGGGGCATCCGATCGCGGATCTGGAAAATCGCGATGCGGTATTGCTGGTCGGCGCCAATGTACGCGAGGAACAGCCCATTGCCGCGCATCG
>JBPCXK010000079.1:0-5803 GCA_051008635.1 Gammaproteobacteria bacterium | reverse complement strand
GGAAACTGAGCGTAGCACTGGTGTTGACGGCCAGTGCGTTGATGGTCCAGGCCAGGCCCGCGCCGGCGGGGTCGGTTTCATCGCGCAGATCGCCGCCGCTGATCGATCCGCCGATATAGCTGAGGCCCGCCGGCGCCGGATCGGTAATGACGATGTTGCTGGCCGGTGCCGGACCGTTGTTCGCCACCGTGATCGTATAGGTGACGGCATCGCCCTCGGCGGGCGCGGTATTGTCGACGGTCATGCCGATCTGCAAATCGGTCACCAGTGGCGCGCCGGTCGCAAACGTAAAGAACTGGCCGTCGTCGATTGTGATATTGGTGGCCGTCAGCGCGCTGGTGCCACCCAACGCCACGATGCGCGCGTTGCTGGCCATCGCGGCATCGTCGGCAACGAGCAGCACATAACCGTCACCGGGCTGCGGCGTGAGACCGGGCAGATCGGCACTGGCGACATCCATTGCGAACTCACCGACATCGCCGGTTTCCGTCACCCGCCAGGTGCGCGTCACGCGCATCAGTAACTGGCCCGCCACCGTGACCGGGCTTGCGGTGTTCAGTGCGCCGCCGTCGTTACCCCAGACCAGGAACTCACCGCTTTGCAGATCAGCCGCGGCGCCGATCGAGACTACGCTGCCGGCGTTGATGCTCTTCGAACGCGGTTGCGACAAACCGGCCAGGTTGTCCTCGCCGATGCCGGCGATGTCATTGTCGAAACCCGCCGCGGCGGCCGCGTCGTAAACGGTATTGCCCGCCGAATCCACGTAGTTGCGCGGCGTGGTCTGATCCAACGTGATGCCGTACTTCAGCGCCAGGTACGATTCCACCCGCGCCACGTCAGCATCCGTCAGCACGCTGTTGTAGACGATTTGCTCGGCGATATCGCCCGGCCAGAAATCGCGGCCGTTCACCCGCTCAGATTGGCCCGAGCCGATACGGTAACTATTGGCTATTGCGGGATCGTATCGGCGATTGACGTCGTTCACCCTGAGCTCGCCGTTGACCCGCAGGCGCTTGCTCGCCGTGCCGATACCGGCCGTGGCATCCATACTGACGATTTCGAAGCTGCTGCCGACCGGTCCGTCGTTTGATTGATCCCAGCCGGTCGCGCCGCGACCCGTCCACAACGAGTAGCTGTCGCCGTCGATGGCATAGAGCGTGTACCCTCGTGCGGGCCCGGTTGAACGGCTCGTCAACACCGACCTGAAGCCCGTGCCGCCGTTGAGGACGTGCACGGAGAAAATCGTCACCTGCGCGGGATTCAACGCCGTGTTGAACGGCACGTCCAGAAAGTCCGCAGTACCGTCGAAACGCAACGCGGGATTGAAGTTCACGGCATTGTCGATCAAGGCGGGCAACCGCGCCGTATTGGCCTGCGCGGCGTTGTTACCATTGGGGCTCTGATCCGCCCACTGGCCGACGGCCGTGGTCCCGGTCACACCTGCATCCGCCTTCAACCATAGCTGCAGGCTGGTATTCACGCCGCCGGGACCGGAGCCGACACCGATCCGCGCCTCGGGATCGTCCGCGGTCACGTTGGTATCGTTCTGATCCAGCGCCACGCTCGCGGTGTTGACGATGGCAGTGCCCGAGGTACCCGCATCGACGACCACCCGCAGGCTCAGCACCGCAGTGCCGCCCAGGGCAAGGCGGTTCAGCGACCATGTCAACCCACCGGAGGGATTGGCGTCGTCGCGCGCATCGCCACCGGCTATCGATGCCGGCACATAGCTCACCCCGGCGGGCACGGCATCGGTGACCACCACGTTGGTCACGTCGCCCGGGCCGTTGTTGATGACGTTGATCGTATAGATAACCGTCGAGCCTTCGGACGGCGTGGCGTTGTCGACGCTCTTGATGAGCACGATGTCGGAATCGCTCACCGGCGATTCGACGGCAAAAGTGAAGAACTGATTGTCACCCAACGTCGCGCCGGCGGCGGTCAAGGCGCCCGGCGTGGTACCCATGTCAACGACCTGAAGGCTGGTCGTGAACGCGGCATCGTCCGCGATCAGCAGGCGGTAACGCTGGC
This sequence comes from Gammaproteobacteria bacterium, assembly GCA_051008635.1. Taxonomy (GTDB): domain Bacteria; phylum Pseudomonadota; class Gammaproteobacteria; order JBPCXK01; family JBPCXK01; genus JBPCXK01. The sequence continues at coordinate 3,772 of JBPCXK010000079.1, read as the reverse complement.
CGGGCGCCAGCGTCAGGCCCGTGAGACCGGTGCTGTCCACCTCAACATCGATGCCACCGACATCACCGGTCGCATCCACCCGCCAGATACGGTCAACATGCTCGAACACCCTGCCGGCGGCGACGAGTGACGTGGTCGTCGAAAGCGCAGCATCGTTGTTGCCCCAGAGCAGAAACTCACCGTCCTGCAGATCCGCCGGGTTGCCGATGGTGACCAGGCTGTCGGCGTCGATGCTTCGCGAGCGGCGTTGCGAAAGCGATGTGAGCCGGTCTTCGCCGATGCCTGCCACGTCGCTGGTGAATCCCGACGATGCCGCTGCGTCGTAGATGACGTTACCGTCGGCGTCGACGTAGTTGCGCGGCGCGGTCTGATCCAGTGTGATGCCGTACTTCAGCGCGAGGTAGGATTCGACACGCGCCTGCTCGGCGGCCGGCAGCGCTCGCGAATAGACAATGGCTTCCGCAACATCCGTTTCCAGAAAACTGTTTACGTTGCGGTTGGCGCCCAGAATATAGTGGGTAAAGACCTGGCCTGAGTTGAGGGCGCCGAGATTCCCCTGTCCCTCCTGAACACCATTGTGATACAGGCTAACCAGCGGATCGGCCGTGCCCACCGAAGTGAAACCCACGATCACCGGCATGTCATCAACGACTCCGCCGTCTATGTTTATGGCGCCGGCATAGCGATAACGACCGCCGGCGGTGCGGAAATTAATCGCGGCACCGGAGCGGCTATTGGCGAACAGGGCATCGAAACTCCCCTGGCCCGGCGGCGTTTTCGCCACGAAGAACACACTGTGCTCGGCGGTAAAATCCACGATGTCCGCGGTCAGCACATCGTCCACGCCATCGAAACCGACGACCGGGTTGAAGTTGACGTTGTCCGTTGCGTTGTCGAGAAACGTCGGCTGCCCGACCCCGGTGTTTGCCAGCACGGTGTCGCTTTCACTCTGGTCCCTCCAGCTATCCAGGGCCTCCATGTCGGTCGTCGTCGAAGTGCCGGCGTCCGCCTTCAGCCACAACTGCAGGCCCGCTTGAACCGCGCCGGGGTACGCCTGGACGGTAATCTGCTCACTGGGATCGTCGACGGTGGCGTTGGTATCGGTCTGGTCAAGCGTCACACCGCTCACCGTATTGGTAAACGCCCGCCCGGAGGAATTCGCGGGCACGCCGGCCTGGAACGTCAGGGCGGCGCTGGCGCCCGCGCCCAGACCGGCGACATTCCAAGTCAGTCCGGCGCCGGCCGGGTCGACGTCACTGCGCGAGTCGCCGCCCGCAATCGACGCCGGCACATACGACAGGCCCGCGGGCAGCGGGTCGGTGACAGCCACATTCGTCACACCGGCCGGGCCGTTGTTGGTGAGCGTAATCGTCCAGGTGACCGTCCCGCCTTCCAGCGGTCTCGCGTTGTCCGCGGTCTTGGCAATCACCAGGTCTGAATCGCCCGTCGGCGATTCGACGCCGAACGTAAAGTACTGTGCGTCGTTCACATCCGCGGCCGAGGCGGTCAACACGCCCGGCGCCGCGCCCAGGTCGAGGATCTGCACGTTCGTGGTAAACGCCGCATCGTCGGCGACCAGCAGGCGGTAGCTTTCGCCCGGGTCCAGCGACAACGCGCTCAGGTCGGTGCTGTCGATTTCGATATCCACACCGCCCACCTCACCGGTTTCCGCCACCCACCAGATGCGATCGATCCGCTCCAGCACGCGCCCGTCGATCAGCGCTGACGTGGTGGTATTCGTCGCCGCGCCATTGTGACCCCAAATCAAGAACTCGCTGCTTTGCAGATCGGAAGGGTTGCCGATGGTGACGACGCTGCCGGGGTTGACGCTCCTCGACAGCACCTGATTCTGCAGCGTTCGATCGTCGCGCCCAACGCCGGCGATGTCGCTGCTAAAACCCGCCGCAGCCGCGGCATCGAAGATCACGTTGCCCCGTGTATCGACATAGTTGCGCGGCGCGCTTTGATCCAGCGTCAAGCCATACTTGATCGCGAGGTACGATTCGATGCGTTCGCGCTCGGCCGGGCCGAGGGCCGTCTCGTAGACGATCGCCTCCGCGATGTCGCCCTCAAATTGCCCGCCGCCCGTTGGGTTAAAATGATTACCAATACCCAACGCGCCCGGTCCGGTCAGTTGCACGGCGTCGGAAGCGCTGCTGCCCGCCAGCCGACCGTCGATAAACAGGTCCGCCATCCCGCCCAGCGCCCGCGCACCGACTGCAAGATGCGCGACGCCATCGGCCTCATCCGAACCGCTGCGAGTGCCCAGGCCACTCACGTTGAGCGCTTTGAAGTGACTCTGACCGCCGGACAGGCCCAGAGAGTAGTCGGTTTCGCGGCCCGACCTCTGGCCTCCTATCAAGGCCGGCGAACTCCAGTGCCGGCCGGTTCCATCTCGCTGCGTCGTACGAAACACGGCAATCAGGGACAGATCATCGGAGGGCGGATTCAACGTGCTGCGCAGATGACGGCCGCCGTCATCCGTGAACCTGACCACAGGATTGAAATTGAGCTCAGCCGTCTCCAGCGTGGGCGCGGTGCCGGTCGAGCCCGCCGCGGATGCGTTGTTTGCCCCGCCGCTGTGGTCGAGCCAGCTCGCAACGTCGGCGCCGTCGACCGACGCATCCGTGCCGGCATCCGCTTTCAGCCACAGGTGCAGGCCGGTGCTCACGCCGCCCGGGTAGGTCTGCACCACGATGTCTTCGTCCGGATCGTCCACGGTCGCGTTGGTGTCCGTTTGATCCAGCGTGACGGCCGCGCTGGTAGTGATCGTGCCGCCGGCCTCGGCATTGACCGTCACCTGAAACGTCAGCGCAATCTGGCCGCCGGCTGAAATACCGCCCGTGGTCCACACCAGGCCCGCGCCGACCGGGTCTGTATCGTCGCGCGCCTCCGCCCCGGCGATCGAGGCAGGCACGTAGGTCAACACGGGCGGCACTGCCACTACCGCGCGTACGTTGGTCGCTGGGCCGGGGCCGTTGTTGGCCACCGTGACCGTGTAGGTCACGGTGTCGCCCTGGATGACGTTGTTGACGTCCGCCACGTTCGTGACCGCGAGATCGATATCCACCACCGGCACTTCCACCGCGACCGCGAAGTACTGCCCATCGCCGACATCCACACCAGGTGCCGTCAGTACTCCGGGCGTGCTGCCGAGGTCGATGGTCTGCAAGTTGGAGGTCAACGCCGAATCGTCGGCGACAAGCAGCAGGTAGCCCTGACCGGCCTGCGGTGTGATCGCGAGATCAGCAGTGCTGAACGACACATCCACCGCGCCCACATCGCCGGTCTCGGTCACGCGCCAGCGGCGCGCGCGCTCCACCACCCGCCCACCGGCGGTCATCGGCGTCACACCGGTACCGTCGCTGGACCAGATCAGGAACTCGCCGTCCTGCTGATCGGCGGCATTGCCGATGGTCACGAGGCTGCCGGCTGTGGTGCTGCGCGAACGCGGTTGCAGCAGCACCGTGCCGTCCTGGCCGATGCCGGCGATGCCCGCGACAAATTCCCCTGCCGCGGCCGCGTCGAAGATCACTGTGCCGTCGCCGCGGACGTAATCGCCCTCCAGCGTGAGTCCGTACTTGAGCGCGAGGTACGTTTCGACACGCCGTTGCTCGCCGGCCGCCAGTGTCGTGTCGTAGGTAATGATCTCGGCGATATCGCCGATATAACCATTCGCCGCGTTGAAGTTGCCGCCGAAGGTGTCCTGGTTCTCAGTCAGCACCAGCGCGCCGTTGGGCGCAAACGAGAAGGTCGCCGCGCTGCTCTGCGC
>JBPCXK010000078.1:0-7449 GCA_051008635.1 Gammaproteobacteria bacterium | reverse complement strand
AGCCTGCGACTCAGCTCTCGAAACTGCGAACGTCCCCGACACTTTGCAGCCCACATGTAGCCCAGCAGTCCATGGCCGGCCAGCCAGTCGGTGAAGTGGTGAAGTGACATAACTCATTGATTTTACTGGTGCCCGGGGCCGGACTCGAACCGGCACGGGATCTCTCCCGAGGGATTTTCTTACCCGCTACGGCTTTCGCCGCTGCGCCGCGTTCATGACGCATTTGTGGTCTGGACTTTCTCTTTACCGTATCGCAACGTGCGAAAAACCTGCGACTTAGGCAGGAGCCATCAAGTCTCTACACTTTCCCCGGCTGGTAGTCCAATGAAGCTGATCAGGAGCTTGGAGAGGCAGTGCAACGATCTACCGCAATGAGCCGGGGCTTAGCTCGGGATTGCCACCACCTCGACGTGCTGAGGTTTCCCCGAATTTGACTCCATTCACATCAGGCGTTTCCGGCCTGAGTGCTCAATTTCTAAGTCCCTTGTGTCTACCAATTCCACCACCCGGGCACGGGAGGTTGGTCCGGCAGTGTAGCCGCTTGCTTAGGGGCTGTCAGCAGCGAATTCGCCGGGTTTGTCTGGCCAGGACTTTGGTCCACGCATTAGTGTTGTAGATTTCGGTCGTTGATGATACCCACTACTTTAGACTTCGCCTGTTTCGTACCGCACGCAATCCACGCTGCCGACTGTTTCACCGGCCGGGAAGGACGAATGGAATGAGTGGAGGCTAGGGTCGGAATCGAACCGGCGTCCACGGCTTTGCAGGCCGCTGCATAACCACTCTGCCACCTAGCCCAAACAAGGGCGCGATGATATCACCGCGGCGCAGAAGGGAAAACCTGCGCCTGCGCTTTCGGTCCCGCGAGTGCCGTCGTGCCCCTGAAGAATCAATCGTAACTGTAGCCGGGATACCAGTCGCTCCCCCGGCCTTCGGGCGTCAGATCCAGCAGATTCCACAACGGCGAGCACAGATCGATATGGCGCGGATCCCCCGGTGTGCGCGCGAAGTGTCCCTCGACGGAATAGAAATGGTGGATCTTGCCGTCTTCGGCCCGGGTAAATACGGTCACCGACGGCATCTGCGCATCCCCTATCTCGACCAGATAGTCGCGGTTGAACGAATTGCTGTGGCTCGACAGTAGTCGAATATGGCGCCACTCCCGCGCCGCCGCCCAAGCGCGCAGCCTGCTGATGTCCGCTTTGGTCACCAGCGCAAAGTTCACGCGCTGCGCGATGTGCGGCGCTATGGCGTTGTAGCCGTCGGCCCACATGTTACACATGGGACAGGGCAGCTCGTCTTCGGGCGCGAACATTGTATTGATCAATATCAGCGTCGACTTGTCGGGCGAAAAAAGCTCGGACAACTTGACCTGCGTTACGGTCCGCGTGTCGCGGAAGTCCGGGGCGCCCTCTTCGAACACATAGTCCTCCTTCACCGGCGCCCCGGGCGGTAAGGCGCGCCGCATGGCCGCGACTTCCTCGATCCTGTCGCGCAGCTCCAGCTCGGCCTCGAGCAGTTCGTCTCTGGCCCGGCGGTAATCGTCGGTCTCGCCTGGATAGTGTTTGTCATGAAATGATTCGGTCATAGCAGCGACTCCCGTTGTTCAACCTGCCGGCAACACAACAGCCTCCAGATCGGCGATGCTGTCGAGCACCACGTCGGCCAGAGGCGCGAGCGAATGGTGCAGGCTGGCGCCGGTGAGCACCCCGACCGCCAAACGCGCGCCCGCCGCGCGCGCCATGTTCAGATCGTGCGGCGTATCTCCCACAACGGCAATATGCTCGACACCCACGCTGATGTGCTCGCTGAAAGCTTCAACCATGCCTGGCCCGGGCTTCTCGCCGAAGCCGCTGTCGTAACCACACAGGAAACTCATCTCGGCCCGCACGCCCAGATTTTCCATGGTAGTGTGCGCACAGGCTTCTGTATCCATGGTTGCCACACCGAGCTGCAGGCCGCCCGCGCGCAGCCGCGCGAACAAGGGCGCGAGCGGCGTCGCGGCGATCGGGCGTGAGGTCACATGATCGTAGAACTGCGCGTTTAACGACGCGGCCAGCCTCGGCAAATCATCGGCGCCCGCAACCGGGCCCCATAGCCGCGCCAGCTCACTCGCGGTGCCACTCGCAAGCGGCGATTGCGGCGCGCAACGCCCGGTTTGCTCATCGTAGCCCCCGATGCGCAACAGCTCCCCGGCAAGATCGGGCTCACCTGCCTGCGCCGCAAGTTTTTCAGCGGCGTCGCGATACACTGGAATCCACGTGGCATGGAAATCGACCAGCGTGCCGTCTTTGTCGAACAGCACGGCGCGGATTGGCGCGGGCATTAGTTGTCCTCCCGTTCAATCAACCGCGACGCGGGCAACGCCACGGCGTACGCAGGGGGCTCGTCGCTATAACGCAGGGGTCGCGCCGGGCGTGAAGTCCATGACAACCTGGTGCAACCTCGCCAGCGGATCGAGCCCATAGATTTTTTCACCCGGGCTGACCAGATGCGTGTCGGTGAAGTGGATGAATTTCACACGCCTTAATTCTACTTTGCGCCGGGGATGAACGCTACGATCGCGGACGCAGGGCCTGAGCGTGTCGGTACAGCCGCTTGATAATTCTAATCACTATGGGTTGTTTCTCTCGCGGGTTAACAGGCTCCGACAGAACTTCACGCCATAGCTCCCGAATGATGTCAAGGTACAATGGGGTGTTCCGTCGAGCTCGAAGCGCCTCGTCGGTCGCCAAAAAATGCGCCAACAAATCCCTGGAATTGAATGGCGTGTATACACCCTTCCATGCAATGTCGAACTCGAGACAATTGCCGGCGAACCAGCGGCCCGTCCGCTGCTCCCAATAAAACAAATCAAGAACGTTGACGTTGAACATATTACCTAGACCGTCGAGCCATCGGTCGAAATGTCGGACACTGAACGGATGCTCCTGCATGTCCGTCAGACGTGACAGCAACCGGCCCGTTACCGGCTCAGCGGGTGACTGCGGTCGATAGTAACAACGAGCCACTTCAGACACATTACCCAGGACGGCGATCTTGTTTAATCCGAAACTTTCGAAATTTGTTTGCATACCACCCATTCTGAACGGGTGTGGCGTCGACGTGCTCTCTCGAAAAACGCGGGAAAATTCCGCATCGGCGTCGCGCTTCGGTTCAATGATACGGTGCTGCAGGCCCAGCTTGGCGGCCAGTTTGCACGGTATTCCAACGTCCGGTGTTTTCTGCGACATATAGTGCCGCTTGACTGTATATACCTCCAATTTGTCTTTGATTGGTTTACTCGCCGCGAGCACCAGGCGGCTATCCATTCCGGCACTGAGGCCAAACGCCAGGTCACTTCTATTGGCGGCACTGGTCATATGTGCGACAAGGTCTGTCGACAATGTGTGAATCGCATCGCTCGTGTGCAACTTTTCGATGTCGCGATTTGGCCAGAACCTGGACGTTTTTCCCGATACTAGATCCAATGAATGGTTCGGTAGTAGCTGCACGATTTCGCTATACAAGGTACACGTACCCGGCCACCAATATTCGTTGTTGATCGAAGAAAACCAGTCGATGAAGTCACTTGCCTCCGGGCTTGCCTGCAAATCAAGGCGCTCTGCGATAGTCTTGGGATCCGACGCGCAAAGTAATGTGCCGGTCGTATCGACGCTGGTGTAGACTACCTGCCGCAGGCCGGCCGCGTCACCGAATAGCATCGCGGAGGCGCCAAATTGAGCAATCATCAGCCACCGGCCGCAGCAAGCGTTTGTTTCGCGAACCAAATCATCCAGACTGTCGCATTCCTCTACCAATGCCTGCAAAAGCGATTCATTGCTCATCGCCGCTCGCTTCGGACAAACCAGATCTCCCAGCAATAGGAAGCGCTTGGAGTTTCTCAGGGCACGAGTGACTTCCAGGTCCGGGTGCGTCCAAAGCTGCAGATTCTCCCCCACGGGACACGAATTCCAGCCTTGGTATCCGTCAATACCCGTCGGCGCCAACAGAAACTGAGCCCGTCGCAGGAGGCGGTCATAGGGACGCTGATTCATCTGATTTGTCATAGAGCTGGCGGTGGCTTCTATCGGATCATTTGGCTGCCAAGGCGCTTGTTTGCGGCCGCCAAACACCGCATCGAGACCATACCCGACCGCGTTCTGGCGGACAACCCCAATACTGCGGCTCTTGCAATCCTGCGTCGAGCGCCGGCACGGCCACCAGGAGGACAATATCTCGGAAGCGCTGCTGGCGATTCAGCCACGACCTGCGGTAAGCTGAGCACGTGCGCCGGGCGCCCTGGGTGTTGAAAAATCCGCAATCTTGTTGTAAAAATGCGGCCCGCCAAATTCGCTCCAGGGGAACCGTCGCGGGCCACTGACAACAAATTCATGCGAGATGATTAAGACCGACGCTCTGACAAAACGGTACGGCGATCTCACCGCAGTCGATTCGCTGACCTTCGCGGTCGAGCCCGGCGAGGTGCTCGGCTTTCTCGGCCCAAACGGGGCCGGCAAATCCACGACCATGAAGATGATCGCCGGCTTCGTGGCCCCGACCTCCGGCTCGGCGAGCGTTTGCGGTTTCGACGTCGAAGCCGAACCGATCAAGGCCAAGGCAAGCCTCGGCTACCTGCCGGAAGGGGCGCCCGCCTATGGCGAAATGACGCCGCACCGGTTTCTGGACTTCATCGCCGACCTGCGCGGCCTGAGCGGGCAGAACAGAAAATCGCGCCTCGACGAGGTCATCGGCCTGCTGCATCTGGAAGGCGTGCTGGAGCAGTCGATCGAGACGCTTTCAAAAGGTTTCAAACGTCGGGTCGGGCTCGCGCAGGCTGTGGTGCACGATCCCAAGGTGCTGATCATGGACGAGCCTACGGACGGCCTCGACCCGAACCAGAAACACGAAGTCCGCAGCCTGATCAACAACATGGCCGCGGACAAGCTGATCGTCATTTCAACGCACATCCTCGAAGAAGTGGACGCCGTGTGCAATCGTGCGATCATCATCGCCGACGGACGCGTACTCGTCGACGCCACGCCGGGTGAGCTGGCGGAACGCTCGCGCTATCACAATGCCGTGCGCGTCAAGCTCAACGGCTCGACCGCGCCGCAAGAGGTTCGGGGTCAGCTCGAGAAGCTACCCGGCGCCACGGGCGCAGAATTGAACGACGATGGTGATGTAGTCACGGTGTTTCCCAAAAGCGGCGCATCCTTGCTGCACGAGGTCAACCAGCTACTTACGCAAAAGCGCTGGGAAATCGATCAATTGCAGGTCGAATCCGGACGGCTTGACGATGTGTTTCGCGATATCACCGGTGGCGTAAGTAAATGAGAAACATCGGCGTCATCTTCAAGCGCGAACTCGGCAGTTATTTTGCCACGCCGGTTGCCTATGTGTTCATTGTCATCTTTCTGGTGCTCGCTGGCGCGTTCACGTTTTATCTCGGCGGATTCTATGAGCGCGGTCAGGCCGATCTGACGCCGTTTTTCAGCTTCCACGCCTGGCTGTATCTGTTTCTGGTGCCGGCCGTGTCGATGCGCCTGTGGGCCGAGGAACGCAAGAGCGGCAGCATCGAGCTGCTGTTGACCATGCCCGTTACCCTGTTCGAGGCGGTGCTCGGCAAATTTCTCGCGGCCTGGTGCTTTACGGCCATTGCGCTCACCCTGACCTTCCCGATATGGATCACCGTGAACTACCTCGGCACGCCCGACAATGGTGTTATTTTCGCGGCCTATATCGGCAGCCTGTTGATGGCCGGCGGCTTTCTTGCCATCGGCGCCTGCATTTCCGCGACGACGCGTAATCAGGTGATCGCATTCATCATCACCGTCGTGGTTTGCTTCGCGTTTCTGTTGAGCGGATTTCCGCTCGTGCTCGATCTGTTCCGCGGCTGGGCGCCGCAGGCGATCGTCGACGCAATCGCCTCTTTCAGTTTCCTCACCCACTTCGACTCTATCGCGAAAGGCGTCATCGATCTGCGCGATCTGGTGTTTTTCGCGGCGGTCATCGGCTTCTGGCTGGTCGCCAACACCATCGTGCTCGACCTCAAGAAAGCGAGCTGACCTGTGGGCTCGCGTCAAAATAATTTCACATTTCTCGCCGCCCACCCATCCCATGCGGCGGTGTTGCTTCGAAGGTCTAATAGGCCGGCTATTCGCCCACCTCGCGCCTGCCGCACGGGCGCCTGCGCCGCACATGGATGTGCCAATGTCACGGGCGCAGGACGCGCAGGAGCGACCCGCCGAAAAATGTAACCTCATTTTGACGCGAGCCCCATGAGCACATCACGCACAAAAATGTTCAACACCACCGGCCTGCTGGTGCTGGCGGCGCTGTTTTTGGGCGTCATCATGGTCAGCAACATGACGCTGCGTGGCCTGCGCTGGGACCTGACCGAAAACAGCCTCTACACGATTTCCGAAGGCAGCAAAAACGTCCTCGCCGCAATCGACGACCCCATCAATCTGTATTTCTATTATTCCAACCGCGCGAGCGAGGACGCGCCCGGTTTGCGCAACTACGCAACGCGCGTGCGTGAGATGCTCGAGGAATTTGCCCTGCACGCCGACGGCAAGATCAATTTGCAGGTGATCGACCCATTGCCGTTCTCCGAAGACGAAGACCGTGCCGCGCAGTTCGGCTTGCAGAGCATCCCCATCGGCGCCGGAAACGAGCAGTTTTACCTCGGGCTCGCCGGCACCAACACCGTCGACGACGTCGAGACCATTCCCTTCTTTCACCCGAACAAGGAAACTTTTCTCGAATACGACGTCAGCAAGCTGGTTTACGGTTTGACCGTCAGCAAGCGCACCGTAGTCGGCTTGTTGACGACGTTGCCTATGAGCATGCAATTCGATCCGGCGACACGCCAACCGCGACCACCCTGGGCGATCAACGGCCAGATCGGGCAGTTGTTCGAATTGCGCACGGTCGACACTGCGGCGACAAGCATCGGCGAAGATGTCGATATCCTCATGGTCGCGCACCCGCAGAATCTTGAAGACCCGACCTTGTACGCCATCGATCAGTTCGTCATGCGTGGGGGCAAGGCGTTGATCTTCGTCGATCCGCACTCGGCTTTCGGCTCGCCCCAGCCGGGCATGCCGCCGCAGGGTCCACCGGGTTCGAATCTGCCCAGGTTGTTCGACGCCTGGGGCATCGAGGTCAGCCCGCAGGTGGTGACCGACGCGCGCCACGCACTGCAGGTCAACGCGGGCGGTGACCGCGGCGCCGTGCGGCACCCCGGCATACTCGGTCTGGGTAAGGCCAATTTTAACAGCGACGATGTGATTACCGCGCAACTCTCGAGCATGAATATCGCCACCGCCGGCTTCATCGACAGGAAAGCCGACGCCGCAATCGAGCTGACGCCGCTGATGACTTCCAGCAGCGAGGCGATGCCGACGCCGGCGGAGCGGTTCCTGGTGATGCAGGATCCGTCCACCCTGCTGGATGGTTTCAAGG
>JBPCXK010000077.1:0-5334 GCA_051008635.1 Gammaproteobacteria bacterium | reverse complement strand
CGTAGGTTGGCGCTGAGCGCAGCGAAGCCCAACGGGCCATTGCTCTGAGATGCCCGCTGCACGTTGGGCTTCGCTACCGCTCAGCCCCACCTACGGGTGTCCCGACCAGACGCAGGTAATCTGAGGGTGGGGTTTCCTCACCCCACCCTGCAAGGACGAAGTAAGTTTCCGTGAAGATTGAGAGCATTCCGGCGCTGCACATCGAGTGCCTTAAAAAACCAAGCCGACAACGGCGATCCCAGTGGAGGAAACAATGAAAACCAGCACAAACATCCTGACTTTTTTATTCGCATTCGGCCTCGCCACGTTCATGGCTCCGACCGACTCACCAGCGCAAGATTCCACCCTCGACAAAGTGCTGAAAAAGGGAAAAGTCGTTGTCGGGGTCAGCAGCGAGTCACCCCCCTTTGGTTTTATTGACGACAGCGGTGAGCTCGTCGGCTTCGATATCGACATCGCAAAACTGATCGCCAACAAGATGTTCGGCGAGGATGGTCATATCGAGTTTCTCAAGCAGGGCTTCGCGGCCCGCTGGGCTAATGCCAACAGCGGCAAAATCGATTTCGGTATTCAAATTACCACTGTTCACAGTCAGCGCCCGACCAAAGTCGCCTTCACCCGTTCTTACGTTGACTCCGGCATCGTGCTGGTGTCGAAGAAGGGCTCCGGGATCAAGCGTATCGCCGACGCGGACAAAGACAGCGTGACCGTCGCCAACCTGACCGTGCCGGCACAAGAGGATCGCGCCAAGCGGCTATTTCCCAAGGCCAAGCTGATTGTGTTCGATTCGACTGCCGCGCAATTCAACGCCGTGCGCACCGGCCGCGCCACCGCGGCGCAGCTCGATGAACCCATCGCGCGCTGGTATGTGAGTCAACATGACGATGTTCAAGTAACCGAAGACTGGATCACACCGCCGACGAACAACGCCATCTTCACAAGGCTCGGTGATTTCACCTGGTGGCTGGTCCTCGATACTTACGTGAGCGAACTCAGAAGCGGCAGCCTCTACCCGGAGTACGCGGAGATCTATGAAAAGTGGTTCGGCGCGCGTCCGCCGCACACCAAGTTCTGGATCGAAGAGCAGATCAGGGCCAAGGAAAACGCCGGGCAGTAGCCTCTTCCGAATTCCGGCCATAATGACGACGGGCAATACGGGGGCGTCCACCGCAAGGGGGCGCCCCTACCCGCCCACTCGCGCCACGACCGGCAGCCGGGATCGCAACTGAGGTTACATGGAGTTTTTGCGCGAACTGTTCGGCCTGGGTTTCCTGGGAAGTCAGCTTCCGCGCTTTTGGGACGGCCTGCTACTGACCCTCGCCCTGGCCGTAGTTTCCATGCTTGGCGCCGTGTTGTGGGGCATCATGCTCGTGGGACCACGCATGTCCCGTCACACCTGGGTAAAAGGTCCGGTCACTGCGTACATCGAACTGGTCCGCAACACGCCTTTGTTGCTCCAGATCTACCTGGCTTATTTCGGGTTACCGCTGATCGGCCTGCCGCTGTCAGCGTTTCTGTGCGGCTGCGTTGCGATCGCCTCTCAGCACGGCGCCTTCCTGGCCGAGATCTACAGAGCCGGCATTGAGGCGGTCAGCAAGCGTCAATGGGAAGGATCTTTCGCCCTCGGCATGACCAGGCGCAAGGCAATGCGCATGGTCATCTTGCCGCAGGCATTTCTCAAGGTCGTTCCCCCGATCGGCAACCAACTCGTGATTCTGATCAAAGACACATCGCTGGTATCGGCGATTGGTATCCTGGAGCTGACGCTGAGCGCCAAGATGATCGTCGAACGCAGCGGCGCGTCTTTCGAGGTATTCCTGTTCATCGGCGTGATCTCTCTGGTGCTTACCACCACCTTCGGCATTGCGCTGCGCCTGGTGGAAAACGTTTTGCGCGCCCGGCAGTAAGAACATGGACAGCGTCTTTCTCGATAACCTCCCCTACCTGCTAAAAGGCGCAATACAAACAGTCTGGCTTGGCCTTGCGGGCGTGGTGACCGGCACGTTACTCGGCATGATCCTCGGGGTTCTCAGTGTCATGACGCCGTGGCCGATTCGCTGGGTAATCACGTCTTACGTATTTGTGGTACGCGGGATCCCGGTCCTCATCTGGATGTTTCTTGCCTACTACGCGCTTCCGGCAGCCGGAATTGTCGTGGGTGATTTCGCCGCCGTAATCGGCGCCCTCATTCTCTACACCGGCGCATTCGTCACTGAAATATCCCGCGGCGCAATCCTTTCCGTGCCCAAGACGTAAACAGAGGCAGCCAGAAGCCTCGGCATGCGCAAACTCACCATGTTGCGCCTCGTACTGCTGCCGCAAGCCACGAAGATGTCGATTCCCCCGCTGCTGAACAATTCGGTGATGATGATCAAGGCAACCGCCTATGTATCGGTGGTCGGGGTATGGGAGCTTACCTACGCCGCGCGCGAGGTCGTTGAACGCACACTGGCAGCGTTTCAGATTTTTCTCGGCGTCATGCTGATCTATTTCCTGATTTGTTATCCGTTGAGTGTCGCGGCGCGGCGCCTGGAGAAGCGGTTCGCTTATGAGCACTGAAACCGGGACAGCTGCACACGACAACCCAATGATACGGGTGCGCAATGTCAGGAAGAGTTTCGGCGATCTCGTCGTGCTGGACGGCGTCTCATTCGATGTCGCGCAGGGGGAGGTGCTCGCCATCATTGGCCCGAGCGGATCCGGCAAATCGACCATACTGCGCTGCACGAACTTTCTCGAAGAATATGATGATGGCGAGATCTGGATCGACGACGAGCTGCTCGGTTACCGTATGATGGACAACGGCCGTCGGGTGCGCCAATCCGAAGCCGAGATCGCACGTTTGCGTTCAAACGTCGGCATGGTATTTCAGAGTTTCAATCTGTTCCCGCACCGCAATGTCCTGGATAACGTGACCATGTCGCCGATCCACGTGAAGGGCGTCAGCCCCGGCGATGCCACCACACGCGCGCATGAACTACTCGAAAAGGTAGGCCTTGCGGACAAGATGAGCGAATTTCCGTCGCGCCTCTCGGGCGGCCAACAGCAGCGGGTGGCCATCGCCCGGGCGTTGGCCATGGAGCCCAAGGTCATGCTGTTCGACGAAGTGACATCGGCGCTCGATCCCGAGCTGGTGGACGAAGTGTTGATCGTCATGCAGCGGCTCGCCGAAGAAGGCATGACGATGATCATCGTCACCCACGAAATGCACTTCGCCCGCGACGTCAGCGATCGTCTCATGTTCATCGACGGCGGCCAGATCGTCGAGCAAGGCGTTCCGGGCGAGGTGCTACGCAATCCCCAAAGCGAACGCCTGGAAAATTTCTTGCGCCGCTTCCGGGCCTCGGCAATTTGATCTCATATTCCGCGGAACTTCCAAGCAACGAAGCCGGATGAGGCGCGAGCTGGTAGGGTGCCCGACGTTCGCAAACTTTCGGGACAAGACCGATGACTGGAACCAATTGGAACATGCCTTACGTAAGCGGCCGCAACGGCATGGTCGCCGCAGCCAGTCCGATCGCTGAGGTCATCGAGGTGGCGAAGGTTTCGTTTGCAGATCGCAGGAACCACTGTGGGGATCCGGATTTTCGCGAGATACCGTATGAGAGACTCGCTTCGAAGGAGGGGGTACTCTCCCGAGCTAACGCGAACGCGGTACGCTCCGCCCTCGGCCCTGGTATCGCGTAGCGTGTATACTTCAAGTAACATCCGAAGTTTCTATTCAATAAGAATAATTACAGATCAACAGGTCACGCAACTGATCTCTTGTAATATATCCATGATCGATATCGATCATGTGCGCTAATCAGCGCCTCTTCCAGTTGCCGCAGAGGGATAACCAACATGCACGACTCGTCTGAGTTTTCAATTTGGGAGTATTCGGCAATCGTCTTTGCCGTCGTGCTCGTTTCCAAGCTGATCAGCAAAAAATCGAACCGTCGACGTGCTGTGGTTCATGGTGGCGGGCGCCGTGCTCACCAATATCGGCTGGTTGCCGGCTCACAATGAGTTTCTCGAAACCATCGGCGAGTGGGGAATCGTGTTCATCATGTTTGCCCTCGGTCTCGACCAGCGCCCGTTCCGGCGGATATGCCCGAGTACCGTGAAATGATGGAAGAACAAAGAAGGCGGTATCTGAAAGACGGGATCAGTCCGTAGCGTTTCCGCCCCACTTCTGCCGATGTGCGTTTTCCGCGGCGCTGCGCACGTCAGCGTGTCTGTTTGTCAGCAGCAGCGAATTTGGCGAACACACCCGCGCGCGGATCAAACCGAGGTCACGCGCAGCGTCGAACAGGCTCGGATACCAGCTCTCCCAGTTCGGAAGCAGTTTTTCGACCTCCTGGCGCAGTGTCATCCCGCTACCCCGCCTTACTTGCCGTAACGTATCCTCGATTGTAACAAACTCGCGTGCATAACATCGAGATCCGCAAAACGCATAGGGTGCAATAGCAATTCTGGCTATGGCGTATCATTTCGGTCCCTGCTGTAAATCACGACATGGTCTGCCAGATTCCTGCTGTGGTGCTGTTTTCACTATAATCGGCTGGATTTTGCGTGTTGATTACGCTAATGCAACGACCACTCGGAGGAGACGACGAATGAGCGAAAACACGGATATCGTGGTCATTGGCCCGTGGTAGGGCCGGCATCCGTGCCGCGGATCTATTGCCGGCCGACGCGGATGTGCTCGAGCGAGAGAGTCAGATCGGCGATCACAGAACCGGGCGGTCGGCGGCGACGCTCTGCAGAATTACAGCAACGAGCGCACTTGACGACGTCAACCGCACTTAATCTGACGTCTTAACGCTCGCAACGAATCGCACTGTCCCGAGCAGGAAGCCTAGTACATGTCTGACAAGCCAAACGCCCAGATTACCAGCGACCATCGCACCATCGCGGAATACGAAGACAGGGACCCGAACGAAACAACAGAATGGTTGGAAGCGCTGGCGGCAACCGTTCGCGAATCCGGGCCTGAGCGGGGTCTTTATCTCCTGACCCGGCTCCAGGAGCAGGCGCAGAGCCTGGGCATTGTGTCCAATATCCCTCCATTCTCGGCCTATCGAAACAGTATCCCGCCAGAGTCCCAACCCTCGTATCCGGGTAACCTGGAGATCGAAGAAAGGATTACATCGCTCGTGCGCTGGAACGCTCTGGCAATGGTGGTACGCGCCAACGAGGCCCATGGCGAACTTGGCGGGCATATTGGCAGTTTCGCATCAGCTGCTGAGATTTTCGAAGTGGGGTTCAACCATTTTTTCCGGGGAAGCGATGATGAGCAGCTCGGCGATCTCATTTTCTTTCAGCCACATTCTGCGCCGGGCGTCTATGCAC
>JBPCXK010000076.1:0-3443 GCA_051008635.1 Gammaproteobacteria bacterium | reverse complement strand
TCCGTAAATGGCGCCTTGGGCGATGAATGCACAGCAGCTTCGAGCGTTACGAATCTTGCCCGCAGCGACGGCTATGGACAAAATCCGCGCCTTGTACCTGCACACACTCATCGGTGTTGCTGCGCCCAGGGTTGATCGGAGGCTCCTCAGAAATGCGGCTTGCCAAAACAACAATCCTGGTATGCGGTTGCGTCAAGTCAATACGAAATCGGAATTCGACACTGCCGGTGCCATTCGAAAATGCGGCATTGCCGCAATTACCACAGCACTTAGAGGGCCTTCATGGAGATAGCGCAACGCGCACCGGCGGCGATCTGGCGTGAAGGTCCTGTCGGATGGATCGTGCTGGGCGCGGTCGCGGGATTGCTCGGTTTCGTCTTCTACGACGGGATCGCCGAGCTCGTCACGATCTGGAACAAGCGCGAAGAGTACAGCCACAGCTATCTGATCCCGCTGATCAGTCTGTTTCTCGTGTGGCAGAAGCGTGACGCGATCGAGAGGTTGTCCTTCAGGGGTGCCTGGGTTGGCTGGTTGGTGGTGGTGGCCGGCCTGATTCTACTCATGCTCGGCGAGCTGAGCACGCTCTACATCCTGGTGCAGTACGCGCTGGTCTTCGTCATTGCGGGACTCGTGCTGGCGCTAACCGGTTGGCGCGGTGTGAAGCTGTTGTGGGCGCCGCTGTTCTTTTTGATTTTCATGATTCCGCTGCCGCCGTTTCTGTACAACAAGCTGTCGGGGATCTTACAGCTGCTGTCGTCGGAGTTCGGCGTACAGGTGATTCGCGCCTTCGGCATCAGCGTGTTTCTGGAGGGCAACGTCATCGATCTGGGGACGTACCGGCTACAGGTCGTAGAGGCCTGCAATGGACTGCGCTATCTGTTCCCGCTGATGAGCTTTGGCTTTCTTTGCGCGTATCTGTTCCAGGCGCCGTTGTGGCAGCGGCTCGCGGTGCTGGCGTCCACGGTGCCGGTTACCGTGCTCATGAACAGCTTCCGCATCGGCGTCATTGGCGTATTGGTCGAGCACCGGGGAGCGTCGATGGCGGAGGGCTTCTTGCACGACTTCGAGGGCTGGGTCGTATTCATGGTGTGCGTCTTGATACTCATGGTCGAGATGTGGCTATTGAACCGTTTTTTCGGCGCCGGCCGTTCGTTCCGTGAGGTATTCGGCCTGGAGCTTCCGCCGCCATCGCCAAAGGACGCCGAGGTATACACGCGCAAGCCCCAGGCAAGCTTCATCGCCTCGGCACTGTTGCTGTTGCCGGCGGCGGCACTGGTAACGAGCATTGGCGAGCGGACCGAAGCGATTCCCGAGCGCGAGCAGTTTGCGTCCTTCCCGCAACAGCTGGATGGCTGGCGAGGACGCCACGAGCAGCTCGAGGACCGTTACCTGAGAGCGCTCAAGCTCACCGACTACGTGCTCGCGGATTACCAGGATAGTGACGGCGAGTGGATCAACTTGTATGCGGCGTACTACGACTCTCAGCGCAAAGGACAGTCCGCTCATTCGCCGGCTTCGTGCATTCCCGGCGGTGGGTGGAAGATTGTCAGCCTGACGCGGCGAGAGGTTCCCGGCGTCGATACTTCGCACGGGACGCTCGAGGTCAACCGGGTGCAGATCGAGAAGGGCGAGCACCGCCAGCTGGTCTACTACTGGTTTCAACAACGCGGCCGGCTCATCACCAGCGAGTACCTGGTCAAAGCCTACCTGCTGGTTGACGCGGTGCAGCTCAACCGCACCGATGGTGCGCTGGTCCGGCTCACCACGCCGTTACAACCCGGCGAGGATTGGAGCACGGGCGATCGGCGGCTCGCCCGATTCGCGGAGTCGCTCGAAGGTCGGCTCGACGCCTACATACCGGGGCGAAGCACCGAGCTCGCTAGCGCCGGCTGAGCGGGTCATGGGCGGCACAGCGCAGGGATGCGGGAGGTCCAACAAGTCCCGTTGAAGGGGACTCGAGCACTGGACGGGGTGCACGACCGAATTCGTCCCGTACAAGCGACAAGATTGCCGGTGTGAAGAGCGCCAAAACGCGTTCATATGTTGGTGTTATACATACGATGTGGCGCCACAATCACGCTTTGTGGTATGACGTTGCGCCAGTGCCACGAACGTGTTTTGCGGTTAAAGTGCACGGGCGCTGGAGTGTGCGCGTGCGGTGCTCATTTCTGGCACGAACATAAAAAGGTGGACAAGGACTTTGGAGCTTGCAGTGTCTATTCTTTCAAAATGGTCGCGCCGAGATCTGGCGAATCCCGCATCGGGAAAAGGCAGCGGAAAGCGACCGATTTCGTCACGCGATCGGCTTGCGCTGCGACCGCTGCAGTCGGCGATCGTCAGGTCGGCATTGCCTGCTTTGCGGCGCGCCCGGTCTCACATTGAGATCGGCAAAGGTGTTCGAGTTTTGCGTCACCGCTGCGCGCGGTATTCGGTAGAATTGGGCTTGTGCCGATGGTGACCTGCCACATTGGACGAGGCAGCTGCATCGTGACGTGGCCGTTAGCGCTCGTTTCGATGCTTTCCGCCCGCGACCAAGGGAACTCGCGTTGAACCATGTAAGCGACAGTGCTCGCCATCCAACGCCGCCCGCTCAATGCGTTGACTCGGGCTGGGAGCGTCGCGTCGGGTGTGTTCACAGGCTCGATATCAGGTGGCGTGCGGAGTCGGGCGCGCGGAGGCTCGGTACGTGAATCCAGTTCTCGTGCTGTTTGCCTCGATGCTGATCTGCATGCTGGTCATTCCGCTGATGCATCGCCTGGCTCCCTACCTGCGCATGCTCGACGAGCCCGGTGAACGCAAGGTGCACCAGCAGCCGATAGCGCGGGTTGGCGGCTTTGGCATCGTGCTGGGCGCGGCGGCACCGCTGCTGCTGTGGCTGACGACGCACCCCGCGTTGGTATGGTTCCTGTTTGGCGCGGCGGTTCTGCTGGTGTTCGGCGCGGTGGACGATCGCTACAACATCAGCCACTACTACAAGTTCATCGGGCAGCTCATCGCGGTCGTCCCGCTGGTCACACTGGGTGATGTGTACATCGACAGGTTGCCGCTGCTCGCCGGGGTGGAGGTCGCGCCCTGGATCGGTCAGGCCCTCACCGTGTTCGCGATTGTAGGCATGATCAACGCGATGAACCATTCAGACGGCTTGGACGGACTGGCCGGCGGAGAAGCGCTGCTCAGCTTGATCGCGATGTGTTTCCTCGCCTACGCGTTTCTAGGCAGCGTGGGTCCTACACCCATTGCCGGCATGGATTCCGCGGTTGTGACGGGCGTTGTGGCCCTCGTGCTCGGCACGGCCGCCATAGGCGGTGTGCTGGGTTTCTTGCGTTACAACACGCACCCGGCGCGCGTGTTCATGGGCGACACGGGTAGCCAGTTTCTCGGTTTCTCTGTCGGCTTCATCGCCGTGCTCATGGTGACGCGTGTAGATCGGGATCTCAGTCCAG
>JBPCXK010000075.1:0-5776 GCA_051008635.1 Gammaproteobacteria bacterium | reverse complement strand
ATCTTTGATTCCACAACGCATTTTCTTCAGTCGGAAATACGACCTGTATTCCGCTCCTTCAGAAAATGCCTTGTGAAATCAAATCTCTGCGCGATCATCTCGCCCCGTGGTGAGATATGCGGGCTAGCCGGAACCAAAGATGTGCCTCTTCAACGGCGGACTTTACCATCCCTTGCCCACCGCTTCGCCAGCGTTTGAGGCGCGCGGCCGTGGACAAGGCGTGGAAAAGTCCGCCTCGCTTGTGCGCGACCGCCGGCTGAGAAATTCTTGGTATTTTTGTCCGAAATTTTACTGGTAAGGTACTAACGGAGCGTGAAGGAGATGTAAGTATGTTACGGAAGCACTGCCTCGCCATGGTCATGGCGGTCGCCGCATTGTCAACTGGCTGCGCGACGGTCAAAACCTTATCCACCGGACGCACCGACGTCCCGGTTGTCTACAGCGGCACCAGACTGAACCTCGCGACGATCAATCATAATCCTGTCGCGCTGAAAAGATTCGACACCTCACCACCCAGACACCCGACGGCAGATCTACCGCTGAGCCTGGCGGCGGATACCCTCCTTCTCGGGCTCACACTGCCTGTGGCAGCCTACTATTCGATTCTTTACTAAATGAGCATTCCTGATCAGCCGCGGGAGGCTATGCCAGCAACCGCTCGTCGAAGGGAAACCGCGTCAGATTCTCGTATCCGTCCTCCGTAACGAGTACTTGATCCTCGAGCTTCACGCCTTCGCGTCCGCCGACCACACCGATGTATGCCTCGACACACAACATCATGCCCGGCTCCAGTTCGTACTCGAAAGCGCCGTCGGCGAACTCCTGCGGGTAGGCGATGACCGGCCATTCGTCGCACACACCAACACCGTGCATCTTCGCCGAGTAGCGGCGTGCGACAAACTCCTCCGGTAGCTGCCTGCCACCGAATGTAATTTCCCGAAAGGGTCTGCCTGGCGTGAGCACGGCCATGTTTTGGATGATCTGCGCATGCGCTTCGCGGTACAGGCGCCTCTGTTCTTCGTTCGGCTGGCCGTCGCCGAGAAACCAGGTGCGCGAAATGTCGGCGCACATGCCGTAGCAGCCGACGAGATCGGTGTCGAAGGCAAGCAACTCGCTGCCCTGGATGACACGGGGACCGCATTCCTGAAACCACGGGTTGGTGCGTGGTCCCGACGACATGATGCGGGTTTCGATCCATTCACCGCCGCGCTTGATGTTTTCCGCATGCAGAATCGACCACACATCGTTTTCGGTCATGCCGGGCGCTGCCTGACGCTGCATTTCATACATCGACATCTCGCAGGCATGCATGGCACAGCGCATGGCCTTGATCTCTTCCTCGCCTTTCACAGCGCGGGTCTTCTCCGTGACTTCTTCTCCATCCTTCACATCGAGACCCAAAGACTCGAGCGCGCGCAAACCATGAACCTGAATCTTGTCGACCGCCAACCGGCGGTTGTGGCCGCAATGCTCGCGCATCAGCGAGTCGATCTCGCCCGCAAACCGGTTTGCGGCCTCGCTGACCTTATCGCCCCTCGTGAAATAGAAAAACGATGCGCCGCCGCGCGTCTCGCGCACCAGCGGGTTGAACGAAGTGAGCAAATTGAGCCCATGAAAGTCCCACACGATCATGTAACCGTCGGCTGTGACCAGGCACGCGCGGAAGGGATTGTGCGTGTTCCACAGCTGCATGTTCGTGGTGTCCGATGCATAGCGGATGTTCAGCGGATCGAACAGCAACACAGCGCCATAATCGCGCTGCTGCAGGGCCTGCGCCAACCGGCTCAGGCGATGCTCGCGCATTTTGGGCAGGTTCGGCGCCTGCAACCCGGCTCTCGCCCACTCATCGAACGCGAGCGCGGTCGGGCCGATCTCGACACGATCGTTATCGTCGGGCGTGCCATCGGGTTTTAACCGCGCGTGCGCAGTCGGATCGATTTTGCGGGCGTTGGCGTAGTGTGGGTCCATCAACAGCGTCTCACTCACGTTTTGTCCGCGGGAAAGTATCACGACGGTATTGCCGCCAGCAATGGCGCCGATCAGGGCGTCAAGCCGTGTTACGATTCGTTGCAAAACGAGGGGGAAGTCTCATGGCGCAACAATACGACGTAGTCATCATCGGCGGCGGCCACAACGGGCTGACGTGCGGGGCTTATCTGGCCAAGGCCGGGCTCAAGACACTCGTGCTGGAACGCCGCCATGTGGTCGGCGGCGCCGCAGTGTCGGAGGAGATCGTGCCGGGCTTCACGTTCTCGGTGTTCTCCTACGTCATGAGCCTGCTGCACCCGAAGGTCATTCGCGAGCTGGAGCTGTTCGACTTCGGCCTCGAGGTGTTGCCCGCGACCGATCTGTTTTGTCCCTTGTACGAGGACGACTACATCATCTTCAGCGAGGACAAAAAGAAAACCCAGGAGCAATTCGCGCGCTTCTCGAAAAGAGACGCGGAGAATTACCCTGCGTTTTGTAACTACCTCGAAGAGGTCACCAACATCGTGCGCGGCATTCTGCTGGAGACGCCGGTCGACCTCGCCTATCACGACTGGCGGCGCGTGAAGGACACGGCCTCGATGCTGTGGCGCTACCGCAAGGTCGCGGGGAAGTTCTACCGCGTGGTCGATCTGTTCATGCAGAGCGCAGATCAATATCTCTCGCGCTGGTTCGAAAGCGACATCATCAAAGCGGTCCTCGCCTACTACGCCTCGATCGGCACATTCGCCGGACCCAAATCGCCGGGCTCGGCCTACGTGATCATGCATCACATCATGGGTGAGCACGAAGGCGCGGGCGGTTGGGGTTTCGTGCGTGGCGGCATGGGCGCGATCAGCAGGGCCATTGCCGAGTCGGGCAAACGTTTCGGCATGGAGGTGAAGACCGATGCCGAGATCGCCGCGGTGAACATCAGGGACGAGCGCGCGGTAAGTGTTGTCACCAAAAACGGCGACGAGTACGCCGCCAAAGCGATCGCCAGCAACGCCAATGTCAAAGTACTGTTGCTGGACCTGGTCGGCGCGGATCACCTGCCGGCCGAAGTCGTCGATGACATCAATCAGTACCGCACGTTCTCGACCGCGTTCAAGATGAACATCGCCGCCGAGGCGCCGCCGCAATACAAGGCCTTCGACAAGGCGAAATGCGGATTCGACTACCCGAGCTACGTGCACCTGGGTCCGGACATCGACTACCTCGAACGCGCCTATGACGACGCCAAATACGGTTGGTATTCCTCCCGGCCGTTCATCACGCCGGTGGTTCCCACGACCGTTGACGACAGCATCGCGCCGCCAGGCAAGCATGTCGTGCACATGTTTGGCGGCCACGCGCCTTACAAACTCAAGAACGGTACCTGGGAGCAAGAGCGCGACAATTTCGTCAAGAACGCGCTCGACGTGGTCGACACGTTTGCACCGGGATTCTCAGACAACATCATCGACATGCAGGTGCTGCTACCGCCGGACATCGAAGAGATTCTCAACATCCCCAACGGTCACATCTTTCACGGTGAGTTGGCGCCGGATCAACTGTTCTTCAAACGACCGCTCCCACACTTTGCCGACTACCGCACGCCAATCCGGGCGCTGTACCAATGCGGCTCATCTTGCCATCCGGGCGGCGGGGTATCGGGCATTCCCGGTCACAACGCCGCGCGTGAAATTCTCAAGGATTGGAAGGGGTTGCGTTAAGCTGGCGAATGAGGAACGATAACGTTATGGAGCGGTCTTAGCCGATAATACTCGTTGCTGTTCACTGGAAGAATACGTTATGCGCCAACTGAATCTGATTTTTACACTTTTTATACTTGTTCTGCTAACAAGCGCGACGGCCGGAGAGGTGTTTATGTGGACGGACAAGTGGGGAGTCACCCATTTCAGTCAGACACCGCCGGTTGAAGGCACCCCAGGTGTACATGCACACGAGCTCGGGCCCCTCCCGCCGGCGGTATCGCCAGAAGAGGATTATTTCTCGATCATCAACCAGGCAAACCGGTTGGAAGATCGCCGGCTCGCCAGACAAAAGGCGCGAGATGATCATCGGCGGGGGCTTCGGCGCACGGCAAACCATATCGTGGCGGTGGATCCAACGCCGGTCGTTGTTCGGCACTATCCGATTCACCACGGCTTTAAACGCCATCACCGCTTCCACGGCGGGCGGTTCGAAGACGACCGTTTGCGCGCGCATCATCGGCCAAAAAGGGAGCTTCGCGAAAAAGTCACGCGCCAGCAGTAGACGCGAGCCCGGGTAGGTCCGTGCGTGGGGACACCCGCGTGCGAGTGTCCGTGCATATCTCACGGGGATACCGGACAGCGCAAGCGGGCACCGCGACTGACGGCCGACGTTGATGTTATCGTGTCGGCATGGGCGTATACGCGATAGGCGACGTTCAGGGTTGCTTCGACGAGCTACAGGGCCTGCTCGACAAGCTCGACTTCGATAAATCGGCCGACCAGCTCTGGTTCGTCGGCGATCTCGTCAACCGCGGCCCCAAGTCTCTGGAAACCCTGCGGTTCGTTAAAGATCTCGGCGACACGGCCATGACCGTGCTCGGCAACCACGACCTGCACCTGCTCGCCGTCGACGCCGGGGCACAGCGCAAGAAATCTGACAGCTCCCTGCAAGCCATCCTGGACGCACCGGACAAGCACGAACTGTTGACCTGGTTGCGCAACCAGCCGCTGATGCACTACGACGAGCAACTGTCCACAGCCATGATACATGCCGGCCTGCTCCCGCAGTGGAGTCTTGCCCAAGCGCAAGCGCTCGCTGCCGAGGTGGAAGAACGCCTTCGCGGTAAAGACCATGAAGATTTTCTCGGCAACATGTACGGCGACAATCCCGATTGTTGGTCCGCATCGTTAGGCGGCTGGGAAAGACTGCGCATTATCACCAACAGCTTGACGCGCTTGCGCTATTGCGATGCACACGGCCGCATCGACATGGCGCCCAAAGGGCCACCCGGCACGCAAGACGCCGGCCTGATCCCATGGTTCGAGGCGCCTGACAGAAAGAGCAAAGACACACGAATCATCTGCGGTCACTGGTCGGCGCTGGGGTTTCACGATAGCGACAACGTTCTTGCAATCGACTGCGGTTGCGTGTGGGGTGGACAACTTGCCGCCGTCCAGCTCGACGTCACTGCACCCCGGCTCATCACCATTGATTGTGCTGATGCCACCAGACCCACTTGAATCTACGATCAGTCGCCGCAAGCGGCAGCGATCTCCGCGAGGGAATGAAAGCGGAGTTCAGACTGGCCGATCCGAACGACGATGTCGCGAAGTGGGTGAACGTGCAGATCACGCAGTGATCCTGCCTGGATCCGGATGATGTGAAAGCGCAGCGGATCGTCCGGATTTTCTTGCTGGGACACGGCACGCTGGCGCTAGCGCTGCTGGAAGGACTGCTGGCAGCAAAACGTTGCCAGGTCACAGGTGTCTTCCGGTGGTCGTCGCACGCCGGAGCCCGGTGCTCCGGTGACCCACGCGAGAAGGAGCTTCGGCGCCTGACGCACCGCGCCGGGGTTACCGAAATTCGCTGTGAGAGCGCCAATTCGGCGTCTTTCATCAAGCTGCTCAAGAAAGAGCAGCCGCACTATGTCCTGCTCGGAACCTGGGGAGAGATCCTGCGGCCGCCCTTACTGCGAACCCCGGACGTTCAGTTCATCAACTGCCACCCGTCATTGCTACCCGCGCACCGCGGAACGAACCCGTATGCGTCCGTTATCCGCAACAGCGAGCCCGAGACCGGACTGACTTTCCACCTGGTCGACGAGCAGATCGAC
>JBPCXK010000074.1:0-7854 GCA_051008635.1 Gammaproteobacteria bacterium | reverse complement strand
GTGCCGGCCGTAGCCGTGGCGGTCATCGCGACAGCGGGTGGCGTACTACTGTGGGATGACCCCAGTCAGGAGGGGGTTGCGTCAAACGGCGCAGTTCAGGCGCCAGTTCCAGCCGCGCCAACAGTTGCCGAGCCGGTCGAAAGTCCGCGACCCACGGAGCCGGCTCGTTCCCTGGCCACGGTGGAAGAACAAACGCCAGGTGGTTCGCCGGAGATTGCCATTGCCGATCCGGTGGCTGAATCGGTCCCGCGCGCCACCCCGGCGCCCGAGCTCGGGCCAACGCCATCCAGCCCGGACGAGGGGCAGGGAGTGGCAGGCGCCACGGCCGAGGAGACCGAGCCTTCCGAATCCGATCGGTCTGTTGGCGCTCTCACAACGTCCGAAAACCTGGCGCAGCCAGTCCTACCACAAACAAGCGCGGTCCCGCAGACGGAAGAGGCTGTAGAAGAACAGCGCGCGAACACCGCGCCGCAACCTCAGGCAATGGTGACGGATACCGCGGACGTACAGGAAACCACGCAGGATCTGGCCGCAGACGAGTCGCCACAGCCCGTGTCTGAAGATACCGCTGCCGACGACCAACAGCTTGGGCTCGAGGACCGCTTGGGCCCTCTCGTTGCGCGCGCCAGACAGCAAATGGCTGGCCAACGCTACACGACGCCCGCAGGCGATTCGGCGTTCGCGACCTACCAGCAAATGCTGCAAATCTCCCCAGATCACCAAGGCGCGCTCGATGGGATTGCGGCCATCAAGGCGCAATATATGGAATGGGGAGAAGACGCGATCACCAGAGAGCAGTGGGGAAGGGCTAAGCGAAATTTCACCAAAGTGCTGAAGATCGACCCCGAGGACCCGGCGGCGCTCGCCGCGGTTGGTCGGCTCGAGAAGAGCCGGGCGCAACAGCGGGCCCGCCGCGAGCAGCAGAAACTGGAAGAGGCGGCGCGAGTTAACGAACACGACCTGCCAGCAGAATCGACTGTCGAGATCATCGCCGAACAGGAGCAACTGCTGATCAGGGCCAATGATCAGTTCGCAGCCAATCACCTGACACGCCCGCGTGGTGATAGCGCATGGGATCTGTTAGTGCGAGTGCTGTCGATCGATTCCGAAAATCGGCAGGCGCGCGCCGGTCTATCGGCCATTATCGAACGCATCGAGGCGAATGCCAGACAGAAGTACAGCGAGGGGAAGCTGCGCGCGAGCCTGCAGATTGCGCAAGAGGGTTTGCGGGTATTTCCGGGCCACACGGGCTTGCAGGCGCTACAGCAGGATATCCAGCGTCAGCTTGAGCAGGCGCGCCCGGAAAGGCTGGCGGATCCACCGGCCAGCGAGCAACCTGCCGACGCCGACGACAGCGAAGCCCAAATCAAGGTATTCGGTACGTTCTAGCGGTCCGGGAACAAACCAGTGACGATGGAAAGGACCGGAACACGGATGAGATGTCGGTTAACTCCGACAAAGCGTCCAAACCCGGACGAGTAGTGTCTTTACACTCGGGTCAGTATAACTAAAGCTAAAAAACTGACCCGACCGTGGCAATGGAGGACAAGATCAGCACACCCGGTGACGAGCGCCGAGCGTCTTTATCCCGTGAGTTCCAGCAAATCCTGCGCGCCTTCCGCAGCGGCGATCGATCCCTGGCGAAGGCGCTCACCGAGATCGATCAGCTTGTCAAAGACGATCCGGCGGCGCCCATCGATGTGCTGGCCGCGCTGATCAAGGAGGACGCAAACCAACCGCTGCCGACCGAGGCGTTCGAGGCCTTCGAACGGCGCCTGATGGCGCACGACGGCAATGGCGAAAGAATTGAACGTAGCGACACC
Organism: Gammaproteobacteria bacterium; assembly: GCA_051008635.1. Lineage (GTDB taxonomy): Bacteria > Pseudomonadota > Gammaproteobacteria > JBPCXK01 > JBPCXK01 > JBPCXK01. The sequence goes on along the minus strand of JBPCXK010000074.1, from coordinate 6,031 downwards.
GTCGAGGAAGAAGCTGTCGAAAGCACGGTGGCTCTCGTTGCCCCTGCACGTCCCGTGCGAGCGAATACGCCCTGGTATGCGAGATCCGCGTTTGCCACGCTGGCGGGGTTGTTGATGATTGGCCTCGCGTGGGCTGCATACCATGCGTTCGGCGACGGCGGTCTGCGGGCGCCTGCGCTGGTAACGGAAGCACAGGAAGGTGCCGCCGGCGAGCCTCCAGTCAGCGCAGATACATCGCTTATGCAAGGCCAGCAAGCGGCTGCCAGCCACGAAATCCTGCAACCGGCAGGGGTGGGTACAGAAGACTGGCAAGAGACGCAACGCCAGCTCCAGCTCGTCCAGGAGGAACAGCAGACACTTGCGGATGCGCTCACGAGTCAGCGCGACGAGGCCGCTGCCCTGCGCCGGGAGCTCGAACAAGCCAGAGCACAACTCGCACAGCGTGAAGCGGAGCTCGAATCGGCTCAGGAGCAAACCGCATCCGCCGGGGACGGCGTGGCGGAGAGCGCACTTGCGAACAGTCAGGCCCGCCAGCCGCAGGGCATTGTGGAGTCCCAAGAGCAAGCACCGGAGGCATCGGCCCAGGGAAATGCTGCTGAGCGTGAAGCGCTCCTGACGGAACTAGACGCACTGCGGGCGAAGGATCAGCAACTGCAACAAACCCTGGAAGCACGCCGTGTCGAGCTCGAGACCGCGCAAGCAGCGCTGGCCGAAACGCAGGCAGCGCTCACTGAGCGGCTCAAGTCAGTCGACCGCAGCGCAAGCGAGATTGAACAGCTCGAATCCAGAGTCACGCAATTGCAAACGGCAGTTGACGATCAGAAGCAGCAGACCGAGTTGCTGGAACGCGAGCAAGAGGACGAGCGTGCCGTGTTGCTGAGCCGACTCGACGAGCTGCAGATCCAGGAACAGCAGCTACAGCAGTCCTTACACTCGCGAGATGAGCGGCTTTCGGCGCTCCAGACCGAGCTTGCGGATTTGCGGCAGCAAGGCAGTCGCATGGGGCTCGAAACCGACATGCAGTTGCCTGCCGCCCACGCGGTTGCGGCATCGGCCACGGCGCCCGAGCCGCTTCAGCCGGGCGAGGTGGATCAGGCCAGCCGGCAAATAGCGGATATGCTTGCGCTGGCGGATGACCAGTTCGAGTCATTGCAGCTCACGCGTCCGGCCGGCCGTAACGCCTATGAAACGTACCAGCAGGTGCTGACGCTCGAACCTGGCAATCCTGAGGCGCTGAACGGCATCGGCGAAGTCAGGGATCGCTACGTAGGGTGGGCGGAAATCGCAACGAGCCGGAAGAACTGGCCCCGTGCGCGCCGGTATCTCGAAGCGGCGCTTACCATTGCGCCCGATGACTTCACGTTGCAGGCGGCGTTGCAAGATGTCATACAGACGCAGAAATCATTGCGGCGAGTCGAGGAGCTGCTCGCTCAGGCGCAAGACCACCTGTCCGCGGGCAGATTAATCGGCCCGGCAGGGCGTAACGCTTGGGAATCCTTCACCGAGGTGCTGTCGCTCGACGCGGGCAACAGTGAGGCGCAGCGGGGCAGAGAGCTCGTCATGGCCCGAATCGAGATGGCTGTCCGGGAACAACAACAGAAAGGCAACCTGCGCGAAAGCCTGTCTGTCGTGGAGGGCGGGCTTGACGTGTTTCCGGACCACGTGGGTTTGCAGGAGTTGAAAAAGAACATCCAACGCCAGCTCGCTGAGGCGGCGCTAACGAGCGTGCCCGTGTTGCCGCCCGCCGGTCCGCCGCCTGCTGAGCAACGCGCTGCGGAGCAACCGCCACAGGCGGATGAGGAGCAAGACCAGATTAAGGTTTTTGGTACTTTTTAGCTGGCCGCGGGTTCGCCGCAGAAGCGACCTGGCAACAGGAATCGAGAATAATCGCAAAGGAGGGGATCAAAATATGAAAAAGTCGTTTGCTTTACTTGTCAGCCTTATGGGTGTGTCTTGGTCCGCGAGCGCCGTCGAATTTAGCGTGCAACCCAGGATCGACAGCGGGTTCATGTTCTATGAGTACGCCCAGGATGCCGTGTCCGAAGCCACGAATCGGTCGGGTGGGTTCTCGATCAGCGACGTCATGCCGTTTGTGGGCGGGGGGTTGACGTTCTTTGCGGACCGTTTCTTCGTTGATTTGAGCGCGCAGTATGCCTTCGACGGGTCAGCCTCGCACAGTCTTTCCTCTGGAACCGCTGTCCCCCCGGAAAACGTACCGGGTCCCGGTATAGAAGGGGCTGTCGCTGAAACGGAGCTAAACAACAACGACGACATCGAGCGAACCGAATTCAGCATTTCCGCGGGCTATGCAATCACCAACAACTTCGTGGCTTACGCCGGTTACAAACGGGCGGAAACGGAGATCGACGAAGAAATAGCCGGCCAGGTTGTGATTAACGCCCCCAACCCCCAAACCGGCGCACTAACGACACTACTCGCCGGGAACCTTACATTGAACGCGCGACAGGAATTCGAATACGACGGGCCGTTTGTCGGCGTCAGCTACGCGTGGCGATTCGCGCGTGGAACGCTTACGGAAAACGTGGGCGTGGCGTTTCTGGAGGGTAATCCGAAGATTACCTTTAGCAATATAGCAGCGGCAGACCTGGCAGGGAACCCAATCCCCGTTAACCTTGAAGGTCTCGGCGCCGACACGCTTGCCCCCACGGACAAGGGCGACACCATCGGTGTGTCTCTGGGGTTGACATGGATCGGTGTGACACCGATAGACGACTTTAGTTATCTTGTCGGGTTCAACGGCTATCGCTACGATTTCGACAACGACACCAACGATCAGGATTTCGCAGAGATTGTGTTGCGCTTCAATGCGGGCTTGGCCTATAGCTTCTGAGTATGCGTCAGGCTTGATAGGAGATAACGGCGTCGTGGGCGCGAGTGCGTTGCAAAATTTTACAGTAGTGCTTGCAGCCAAATGTGATCGGCATCGATTGTTTTGGAACGGCTACCAGTAAATAATAGCGCCAACGACAACCGCTGGCGGAATCCCTCCCCGCCGAAAAGGAGGGATGCTCAAAGGTTATTGCTCGCTACGAGCGTGGTCTGCGGGCGATAGATATGGATCATTCATGCCGTTACAACATCCGACATTCCCGTCTAGTCCTACCGGGAGGCGCCCGTGACCGATAGTCCTATTCAGAATTTCGTGCAGGCATTGGATGCCTTTCGCGGAGGGAACCTCCCGTTACCAAAGCTGCTGCAGGCACTCGATGGCATCCTGGTCCGTGAACACGCAGCTCCCCTCGACCTGTTGGCGACGTTGCTCGAAGACGACGGCAAGTCCCCGTTGCCGACAGAGGCATTCGAGGCGTTGCAGCAGCGCTTGCTGCCGTTGGCTGAGCGCGGGGGTGAGACGCTGGTGAAGGAAGCACGCAATCCTGACGACACTGTTATCGAAGAGGATTTCTTCACGGATGTGGGCGACAACCTGTTTCCCGGGCCTGATGCCGGTTCGGGCCAGGTCTTTGCCGCTCGCGCAGGTGAGGTTCTGAACAACCGGTACGAGCTCATCGACCGCATCGGGTCAGGCGGCACGAGTATCGTGTATCAGGCGATTGATCGCCAGTCCGAAGCGGGCGAGGCGCGCGTCGCAGTCAAGATTCTCAATGACAAACTTAATACCCGGGGCAACTGGGTCAACGCGCTGAAGCAGGAGGCGCAAAAGGGCGAAAAACTGGATCACCCCGGCATAGTAAAAATACACGATTTTGGCCGCGACGGTACGACGGTGTATCTCGTTATGGAATACCTGTCCGGCGCCCTGTTGAGTGACAAGATACGCAATGGCGAGCTGAGCAGTATCGGTCAGGATGAGGCCGCCCGCATCGTCAACGAGATGGGCAAGGCGCTCGAGTATGCGCATCGGCGCGGTGTGATTCATTGCGACTTCAAGCCGACCAATGTATTCCTGACCAGCGATGGTCACGTCAAGATTATCGACTTCGGAATTGCCAGCGCCCTTGATTCCGAGGATACGAACGGCGCATCGGACTTCAGACCGATGCCGCTAAATGCGGTCACGCCCGTGTACGCAAGCCCTGAGCGCCTGAAGCATCAGGATGCCGATCCTCGCGATGACGTTTTCTCACTGGGCTGCACCGCATATGAATTGCTCACCGGCGTGCATCCGTTTGGCCGTATGCACGCGGCTGCCGCACGCAAGGCGGGAATCGAGATACAGCCCCTGGGTATGAGCGACGAACGATGGAGCGCTCTTAAAGGCGCACTGGCGTTTGACCGCGACACGAGAACCAGCAGCGTCTCGGCGTTTCTTGCCGAGTTCAACGCGAAGGGCGGTCATGCCTCATGGTACGCGACGCCGATGGCGGGTGGCATCGCGGCGCTGCTTTGTATCGGTATGGCGATTGGCGCCTACAATATCCTTTGGGTATCTCAGGAGGCTGTAGACGTCGGCGACGGTGAAGCTGCAACTTCCGGGCAACCGTTGGCGCTCAATTCGACGACAGATGCGGCGACGCAGGCCGATGGTGATGAGGCGGCAGCACAACAAGCGCAGGCGGCAACTCTGGTTACAACCGAAGCATGGAACGAAGCCCAACTTCAACTGCAGGCTGTACGGGAGCGGCAGCGCGCGCTTACCGCTGACTTCGAGAGCCAGCAAGCCCAGACCGAGGCTCTGCGCAACGAGCTGGAAGAGGCGCGTGTGCAGCTTGCGGCCCGGCAGGTAGAAGTCGAGGCTGCGCAGCAGTTTCAACTCACCCACAAGCAGGCCCAGGATACGCGTGCGGCAGACATGGAGAATCTGGAGTCTCGGGTTGTAAAACTGCAGGCGGAGGTCGAAGAACGCAGGCGTGAGAACGAGATGCTCGGCCGCCAGAATCAGGAACAGCGGTCGCAATTGCTGGCCAGCATCGAGGACTTGCAGAACAAGGAGCAGCAACTTCAGGAAGATCTGGAAGGGCATCGCAAGGAGCTGCTGACCGTACAAACGGAGCTGCAGGGCGCGAGGGATGAACTCAAGAGTAAACGTTCTGACGAGAACCGTAGCGCCAGCGAGGTCGGGCGTTTGGAGACCAGGATCAAGGAACTCGAAACGGCGGTCGAAAACCAGCGAAGCGAGACCATCAAGCTGGAGCGGCAGAGCCAGGACGGGCGCTCGGAGTTGCTGAGCAAGCTCGAAGATATCCAGCAAAGGGAGCAGCAGTTGCAAGCAACGCTTGTCGGTCGAAACGAGCAGGTCGGCGTGTTGCAGGAGGAGCTTGTCGCACTGAGAGAGCAGCAGACGCTCTTGGAAGCGGCGACCATTGATCAAGCAGCACGGACGGGTGCATCGCAGCAGCCGGCTGCCGAAAGTCAGACTTCACCGCCGGCGACTACCGGGCAGACGCCCGACTCTCGACAAGAGACTGTCGTTTCAACTTCGGCTGCAGCGCTATCATCGCAAACCGCCGCAACAGTATCGGCCGCTGACGAGTCGGTCCCCGAAACCAGGTCACATGAGTCGCCGTCGTCAGAGACGGTGGAGACGCCGCCCGTGGAAACGGTAGGCTTGGTCCGCGAGCCGAAATTCGATGCGGCCCCGGCTCCCGAGCCCGATGCCGGGGAAGAATCGGTGAACGCTCAAACAGCGACGCCGGGCGTCAAGGCGCTTGTGGACAAAGGTCATGAGCTAATGCAGCGCGGCGACTTTTCCGGCGCGCGGTTGGCTTTCAAGCGCGCGGCCGATTGGGGTAGTGCTGAGGCGGCAAGGGCTGTCGGCCAGACTTATGATCCTGTTTACCTCGCGGAAGCCGTTGTTCAGGGTGTGTTCACCGACCTCCGGGAGGCACTGCGGTGGTACGAGCGCGCCGTAGAGTCCGGCGACAAAGCCGCGCATGAGCGTATGGACAAGCTCAACCAGTGGCGCAAGGCCAGCGGTCGTTGAGCTACCCGCCGTTTTGCTTCAACCAGCGCTCGGCCGGCGCGAAACGGTTCCAACCCGGCACGGCTGCTCTGAGGCTGACCTCACGCCACTTGGGATGCCGGGCCGGCTCGTGGAACTCAGAGAAGCGGC
>JBPCXK010000073.1:0-5304 GCA_051008635.1 Gammaproteobacteria bacterium | reverse complement strand
TGACATGCCTGAGCAAATGGCTGATGTTCTTGGTGAATTTGCGGGCTCGGGATTGTTGAATATTGTCGGGGGTTGCTGCGGGACAACACCCGCGCATATCCAAGCCATTGCAGAAGCGGTACGTAAGAAATCGCCTCGAACGCTGCCGCGCCTCGCGCCACATTGCCGGCTATCCGGGCACGAGCCGATGACGATCGAAGCCGATAGTCTGTTCACCAACATCGGCGAGCGCACCAATGTCACCGGTTCGATCAAGTTTGCCAAGCTGATTCTCGACGAGGATTACGATACCGCTCTCAAGATCGCCCGTGATCAGGTAGAAAACGGCGCGCAGATCATCGACATCAATATGGACGAAGGCATGCTCGACTCGGAAGCTGCCATGGTTCGTTTCCTGAACCTGATCGCGGCCGAGCCGGACATCACGCGCGTGCCGGTGATGGTGGATTCCTCGAAGTGGAAGGTTATGGAGGCCGGGCTGAAGTGCATACAGGGTAAAGGTTTTGTCAACTCCATCAGCCTGAAAGAGGGCGAAGAGTCGTTTATTGAGCAGGCCAGGCTCATCCGCCGGTATGGCGCCGGGGTCGTCGTGATGGCTTTCGACGAACAGGGACAGGCCGAAACGGTCGAGCACAAAGTGGCGGTGTGTGAGCGTGCGTTTCGCATCCTGACTGAGCAAGTCGATTTTCCACCCGAAGACATTGTTTTCGATCCCAACATCTTTGCTGTGGCGACCGGAATCGAGGCTCACAACGAGTACGCGCTCGCGTTCATCGAGGCCACCACGCGCAGCAAACAACGCCTGCCCGGGGTGAAGGTGTCCGGCGGTGTCTCCAACCTGTCGTTTTCGTTCCGGGGCAACAACCCGGTGCGCGAGGCGATGCACTCCGTGTTCTTGTACCACGCCATCAAGGCCGGGCTTGACATGGCCATCGTCAACGCGGGCCGTTTGCCCGTCTACGAAGACATCGAAACTCAACTGCGCGCGCGGATAGAAGACGTGCTGTTCAACCGACGTCAAGACGCAACCGAACGGCTGCTCGAGGTCGCGCAGGACGCCAAGGGACAGGTTGCGCTGAAGCAGGAAGACCTGAGCTGGCGCGAGACCGATGTCAATAAGCGATTGGTGCACGCCCTCGTGCATGGAAACGACAAATACATCGTCGAAGACACGGAGGAGGCACGGGTGGCGGCGCCGCGCCCGCTCGCTGTCATCGAGGGCCCCTTGATGGACGGCATGAACGTCGTCGGTGACCTCTTCGGGGCGGGCAAGATGTTTCTGCCGCAGGTGGTCAAGAGCGCACGCGTCATGAAAAAGGCTGTCGCGCACCTTGAGCCATTCATGGAGCAGGACGAGCAAGACGGCGCGTCGCAACGTTCGTCACCAAAGATCGTTCTCGCCACTGCCAAGGGCGATGTCCACGATATCGGCAAGAACATCGTCGGGGTTGTGCTTCGCTGCAATGGCTTTGATGTCGTCGATCTGGGCGTCATGGTGCCGAGCGCCCGGATTCTCGAAACCGCGGTCGCGGAAAAAGCTGACATCGTCGGCGTATCGGGGTTGATTACCCCGAGTCTGGATGAGATGTGTCATGTCGCGAGCGAGCTCGAGCGCGAAGGGTTCACGTTGCCGCTGCTCATCGGAGGCGCGACCACGAGCCGTGTTCATACCGCGGTCAAGATCGAACCGAACTACAGTGGGCCGACCGTTTACGTCCCAGATGCATCGCGTGGGGTGGGCGTGGTTAACCAACTCCTTGGGCAAGGTCGGGACGGCTTCGCGGCTCAGACTCGACTGGAGTACGCCTCGATACGAGAACAACGTGCCCGGCAGCAGGGCACGGCGAGGCGTGCGACGCTTGCCGAAGCGCGCGCCAATCGCGAGCCGGTCGATTGGCAGGCCTACGTACCACCGGTGCCGCACTTCACCGGCACCAGGCTTTTCGATGGATACGATCTCGATGAGCTTCGCCGCTACATCGACTGGACGCCGTTCTTCCGCTCCTGGGATTTAAGCGGCACGTATCCGCGCATCCTGGATGACACGCGAGTCGGTGTGGCGGCGCGGTCCTTGTTCGACGACGCACAAGCGCTGCTGGATAAAATCATCGCCGAGGGTTGGCTCACGGCGCGCGGCATCATCGGTTTTTGGCCCGCCAACAGCACCGACGATGACATTGAGCTGTATACGGATGAGAGCCGGTCATGCAGGCTGACGGTGTTTCATACTCTACGCCAGCAACTCCAACGAAAAAACGGCAGAGCGAATCTCGCTCTGGCGGATTTTATTGCGCCGCGCTCAACAGGGGTCGAGGATTATATCGGTGTATTCGCGGTATCAGCAGGTTTCGGGCTGGACGAGGTCGTGAAAGACTTCGAAAACGCGCATGACGACTACAACGCGATCATGCTGAAGGCATTGGCGGACCGTTTCGCCGAAGCCTTCGCCGAACGGATGCATGAACGCGTGCGACGAGAATTCTGGGCCTACGCCGCGGATGAAGCGTTGGACGCGCAAGCGTTGATTCGTGAGGAGTACCGCGGCATTCGCCCTGCCCCCGGGTACCCGGCGTGTCCGGACCACACTGAGAAAGAAACCCTGTTTGCGCTCCTGGACTGCGAGTCCAGGGTGGGGATCACGCTAACCGAAAGCTTCGCAATGCTACCGGCAGCTGCGGTCAGCGGCCTGTATTTTGCGCATCCCGCGAGTCGCTATTTTGGTGTCAGCCGCATCCAACGTGACCAGGTCGAGGATTACGCGAAGCGCAAGGGTATCAGCATCGTCGAGGCGGAGCGCTGGTTGAGCCCTGTGCTTGGCTATGAGCCGCCGGTAGCGAATGCTGCGGCTTGAGTCTCTGGATTCAAAGATCAAGCGAGGGCTCGTCATCGCGGTGAGAAATGCGGGCTAGCCCGGACGCCAGGGCTTCACTGCCTGTGAGGCATCATCGACTGAGCCCGTCTTAATGTAGGCAAGCATATAGATCGCGAACTGCGTAAACACCCGGTGCACGTTTTCGTCGCCGATCCACATGATGAACGGCCCGGGATTGCAGTCGAGGTATATATACCGGCCATCTTCGGTTGCGATGATGTCCCACGCCGCGTAGTGCAGGTCGAGGAACCGCGTTGCCTTGACGATGCGCACTTCTTCGTCGTCCGGCAGCTTGAAGTATTCGAACCCTTTGGGCGCTGTGCGTGAATCCACGTGCCCGTCGGACAGAATTTTCAAGGCCAGGACCACGCTGTCGCCGACGATATGCACACGGATCGTGTCACCGATAAGGAACTCCTGCATCAGCACCGGGCAGGCCCGCAGCTCGTCGAGTCGTTCCAGATCGGCATCCGTAATCTCACGTGTGGAGCCGATGCCGATGGATGGCTTGGCGATTGCGCCCCCAAGCTCGTTTATGAATGCCGAGGCGCGCTGTGGGTCATTGGTCATGAGGGAACGCGGCACAGGGAAGCCTCGTGCATCGAGTTTCTGATAAAGCTGGCCTTTCGAGTCGTGGTCGAGATACGCGGTGGTCAGCGGATTGATGACCAGCTTGCCGAGCGCGGCAAGACGATCGAAGAAACTGGCGGTGACCGACTGGTATTCCTGCTCGCGCAGATACTGGCTGCGCAGCTCCGAGTAGCTGGCCACGTTAAGCACCGCCGGCACTGCGGCGGGCGTGTTGGGCGCCGTGCAGCGAATGTGGATGGCCTCGATATCGTCGAAATCGACGCCGTCCCAGACCAGGCGCTCGTCGCCTATCTCAACGAGCGGGGCACTCTCTCCGCCGAGTTGAATATCGAAAACGTATGGCGTGGCGCCCTGCTCGAGCAAAACATCGCGCAGCGCCACTATTTGCGGACTGCCTTCGTTAGCGAAAAGCGCGACTTTGGGCAAGAGCAGTTGCTTAAAGTGGGATCCTGACGGATCCCCAGGCGGTGTTATCGAAGTTGTCCTCGCTTTGCGCGCCCGGATCGAAGCCCGGCCACGTTCCGGTCAGGCTGTCGGCCGGATTGAAGCTGCGATTACCGGACTCCATCGTGGCGTGCTGCGGCATATCGGTTTCATTCGGCGGCAGCACTGCCTCACCTCCTGGCTTGGAAGTAAGTGTGTCAGACATCTACCGAAACTCCTCATTGCTAAAAATCGTAGACTTAGACTTTTCGGATTCGCTTTGTTCCCGGCCGCACAGCGCTAGCTCGACACTGCGCGATGGGAAAATCCTGGGGTGGTTCAAGACACCGGTCTGAACCGGGATGCACGCGCTGGGCCTCCGGGGAGGCCCAAGGCGTGACCGTACTGCTTAACCGGCTTTAGCCGATATTGATGTTGGTGTTCGAATTGACATTGTCGTCGCCACCGTCGCCACCAACCGCGTTCTGGAATTGGGCCTGCGCAACTTCCGAAGCAGCCTGAGACGCAGCCTGCGCGGGGCCACCAGCCCCTACGACAGCGCCTAAGCCGCCAACGGCCGCGGCGTCCGCGTCCGCGTTGGAATTACCAGCTTGGATACCGAGATTGGCGGCGTCGCCACCTGATTTGTCAGCCATGATTATGCTCCTTAGTCGTTGAAATCAGCGTTTAGCCGATGTTGATATTGGTGTTGGAGTTGACGTTGTCGTCGCCGCCGTCACCACCACTCGCGCCCTGCAACTGTTCCTGCAGAACGCCCGAGGCGGCCTGCGAGGCGGCTTGCGCCGCACCACCCAGACCTTCTACCGCGCCCAGACCACCGACAGCGGCGGATGCCGCGTCAGCGTTGGAATTGCCGGCTTGGATACCCAGATTGGTGGCGTCGCCACCTGACTTGTCAGCCATGATTATGCTCCTTAGTCGTTGAAATCAGCGCTTAGCCGATGTTGATATTGGTGTTGGAGTTGACGTTATCGTCGCCCCCGTCACCACCGAGCGCGTTTTGCAACTGACCCTGCAGAACGGCGGAGGCAGCCTGCGAGGCGGCCTGCGCGGGCCCACCCGCGCCTACGACAGCGCCCAGACCCCCAACGGCCGCGGCGTCCGCGTCAGCGTTGGAATTCCCATCTTGAATACCCAGATTGGCGGCGTCGCCACCGGATTTGTCAGCCATGATTTATGCTCCTTGTCTTGGGAAGTTGAGGGTGTTAGCCGATGTTGATGTTGGTGTTCGAGTTGACGTTGTCGTCGCCCCCCTCACCACCGATCGCGTTCTGCAGCTGACCCTGCAGCACGGCCGAAGCAGCCTGCGAGGCGGCCTGCGCAGGACCACCCGCACCAACGACAGCACCCAGACCCCCGACGGCCGCGGCATCCGCGTCAGCGTTGGAATTCCCAGC
>JBPCXK010000072.1:0-6159 GCA_051008635.1 Gammaproteobacteria bacterium | reverse complement strand
CCTTGTCCACGGCCGCGCGCCTCACACGCCGGCGTTGCGGTGGGCAAGGGGTGGTAAAGTCCGCCGTTGAGGGGGCACATCTTTGGTTCCGGCTATGCCGGGTTAGGGGCGTAGGGTTTGTTCTCTCCACTGCAGTCCACCGCCGCGCCAGAGCTCTAATCGACAGATAACTGGTTTTATATACAGCATCGGAGTAAGCTCGCAGCATGGATACGTGGCCCAGAATCGTCGTTCATGCCGATATGGATGCGTTTTATGCGGCAGTGGAACAACAGGACGACCCTTTGCTACGGGGCAAGCCCGTGCTGGTCGGGCCAAAGAGTCATCGTGGCGTTGTTCTAACCGCAAGCTATGAGGCAAGGCCCTATGGCGTGGGGAGCGCAATGCCGGTTGCACAGGCGCGACGCCGCTGTCCTGACGCCATCATGGTGCCACCGCGTTTTGAGCGCTACGAGGAGATCTCAAAACAGGTCATGGACATCTTCGGCGACTTTTCTCCTGCCGTCGAACCGCTGTCCCTGGATGAAGCGTTCCTGGACATGTCCGGGTCGCGACACATTTTCGGGCCGCCCGAAATCATCGGGCGAAAGATCAAAGCGGCTGTCCTGGAGGCCACACACCTCAACATCTCCGTCGGTATTTCCGGAACCAAGTATGTCGCCAAGGTAGCAAGTGCGCACTGCAAACCGAATGGTTTGGCCGTCGTCCCCCCGGACCTGGCCGTCGAGTGGCTCGCGCCGTTGCCCGTCAATCGGCTGTGGGGCGTGGGCAAAAAGACTACGCCAAAATTGCATACGCTCGGACTCATGACCATCGGCGACATCGCCGCATAGGACGAACGCGAGCTGCGGCTTCGCCTGGGCGTTGCCGGGTCGCACTTGTACGAGCTTGCGCACGCGATGGACCCACGGCGTGTCAATCGGGGCCGCACGGCCAGGAGCATTGGATCCGATCGAACACTCAGCGAAGATGTATCGCACCGGGCGGACATAGAGTTACATCTACGACGCGCAGCCGAGAGAATCGCGCGCCGCGTGCGAGCGAAGCACTATGTTGCCGGGGGGATACGTGTCAGGTTGAAAACGACTGAATTCGAAATGCTCAGCCGCCAGACCCGCCTGCCGAGACCGGACGATACGGCCGATGCGTTCTTTGCAGTGTCGAGGCAACTGCTCGATGGGTTCGATCATCCGGGGCCTTTTCGGCTCGTAGGCCTGGCCGCGTTCGATCTGGATTGGCGCCAACAGCCACTGCAATCGGATCTGTTCGACGACCACCGCCAGCGCGATTTGGAAACGGCCATCGATGATCTTGTCAACCGCTTTGGCAACGGCGTCGTCAAGCGGGCAAAGGATCTTGGCCACCGGGGCACTATTTCGGACAACGGGATGAACCTCGACTTCCTCGACTATCGGGACGGGGAGAGAGTGTCGACACCTGGATGATTCGCAAGAGGGGCTGCGCGCAGAAGGCGACTTTAGCCGATGGCCCGCGACCGTGGGCCCTCGTCGCACTCGCAAGGTCAAGCGGCTTACCCGACGCGCCCCGGCTTGTTAATGAATATTAACAGGCCAAGGCAGTCTGTTAACAGATCCCGGCTATGTTGTTCACAATTACGCACTAGAATCCAGAGCGGAAACCCGGATTTCACTAGCCCGCATTTCTCACCACGGGGCGGGATGATCGCGCAGAGATTTGATTTCACGACGCATTTTCTGAAGGAGCGGAATACAGGTCGTATTTCCGACTGAAGAAAATGCGTTGTGGAATCAAAGATCAAGCCAGCGCCGTCATCGTGGTGAGATATGCGGGCTAGCCGACCAGGGAGGTATGCCGGGCCAAAAAGCGATGCTGGGCCACGGCCTGATGACCCAGTATCCGATTCAACCTTTGGAGGACAGTCTATGAGTACCAAATCCAGGATTTGTGTCGCCGCGATTGCGGCATGCATGGTATCGACCTCGGCGCTGGCCGCGGTTCCTGAATCAACCGACCCCATTCAAGTGATCGACAACAACTGGTCGAGCCAGAAAGTGCTGGCTCGTGTAGCCAAGCAACTGTTGGAGCAGATGGGATATAAAGCCGAATTAGTCACCCTCGACACGCAGAGTCAGTTTGCGGCCATGGGCACGGGTGATGCGCACATTCAGATGGAAGTATGGGAAGGCACCATGCACGCCAGCTTTACGAAAGAAGTCGAGGCCGGCCGTATGACGGACGGCGGCGCCCATGCCGCTACCACGCGCGAAGAATGGTGGTATCCCGAATATGTCGAAGAGGTATGCCCCGGGCTGCCCGACTATAAGGCGCTCAATGACTGCGCGGAGAAATTGTCGACACCGGAAACCGCTCCCAATGCCCGTTATCTCGCCGGGCCCGCCGAGTGGCACCCCGAAGATGCCGAACGCGTGGAAGCGCTGGGCCTCAACGTCACCGTCGTCAATGCGGGTTCTGCCGATGCGTTGTTTGGCGAACTGAAGTCCGCGGCGAAACGTAAAGAGCCGATCATTCTGTTCAACTGGGCGCCAAACTGGGTGGGCGCCGCGTATCCTGGCAAGTTCATCGAGTTTCCGCGCCGCGACCCGGAGAACAAGTGCGTCAGCGATCCAGGCTGGGGTATCAACAAAGATATGACCAACGACTGCGGCGCCGCGGTTGGCGGTTATCTGAAGAAAGGCTTGTGGGCCGGGTTTGCCAAGAAGTATCCCTGCGCCAATGATCTCATGACCAACATTAACTTTACCGAGGCGATGATCAACGCCGCCGCCGCGCTGGTAGACGTTGATGGTCTCGACCATGACGCCGCGGCTGCTAAATGGATTGAACAGAACAAGGAAGTTGTAGGTGGATGGGTTCCGGCCTGCGCTGGCTAGACACACCTCAAACATTTCGTAAACAAACCAGCCACCGCAGATGCCCGGCGCTGCGGTGGTTTTTTATTTGCGCCGCAGATGCGATCAGCAATCATCTCACTGAACCGCCGGGGGGGCAGGAACTGATTTACCGGGAGATCCTGAATCCCTGCTAAGATCGCGCGATACAATGATAATCAGAGCCGCCGGACATAGCTGCCATGACCAATACCGCGCCCGCCGATAACGTCAAGATTTCCTGCCGCAACGTCTGGCAACTATTCGGCGACGGCGCCCACGGCTTTCTCAAAAAGCATGACTACCAACCTACCTTTGAACAAATCGCGGAAGCGGGCATTATCGGGGCGGTACGCGACGTCAGTTTCGATGTCCTCGAACGCGAGATCCTGATCATCATGGGTTTGAGTGGATCGGGCAAATCAACCATGCTCAGATGCATTACGCAGTTGCTCAAACCCACCTCCGGAGAAGTGTTTTTCGACGGCGCCGACATTACGAAAGTCTCGCGCAACGAGCTGTCTGAGCTCAGACGCCACAAGATGGGGATGGTATTCCAGCATTTTGGCCTGCTGCCCCATAGAACCGTGCTCGAGAACATCGCGTTCCCGCTGGAGATACAGAACATCGACAGGGACACGCGAATCGCCAAAGCACGCGAGCTGGTGGAAATTGTCGGCCTGAGCGGCAGAGAGAGCTATTTTCCCCGTGAGTTATCCGGCGGGCAGCAGCAACGCGTCGGCATTGGCCGCAGTCTGTCTGTGGAGCCGGACGTGTGGTTTCTCGACGAACCGTTTTCCGCACTCGACCCCCTCATCCGAAGAGAAATGCAGGATGAGTTCATGCGGTTACAAACACAGCTACACAAGTCTATCGTTTTCGTTACCCATGATTTTGACGAAGCAGTTCGCCTCGGCGACCGCATTGCGATCATGAAAGACGGGCTGCTTGTCCAGATCGGCACTGCCGAAGAACTGGTCACTGAACCTGCCGATAGTTACGTCAAAGCATTTGTCGAAAATGCACCGAAAGCCAAGCTGATCTCTGTCGGCAAGATAATGGATCCTGGTCACGGCGGGGGCGGCAACGTTGATCCGATAAGCAGCAGTGCGGTGCTGGAGGACGTTGCACAAAGAATAATGCTGTCAGAGACAGATGTGCCGGTCGCCAACAAGCAGGGCGAAATTGTCGGCTCTGTCAACAAGGAAAAGTTGGTAAAGGTCTTGTTTTAGTACCTTACCAGCGAAATCTTGGACAAAAATACCAAGAATTTCTCGAACCGGCGGTCGCACACAAGCGCGGCGGACTTTTCCACGCCTTGTCCACGGCCGCGCGCCTCAAACGCTGGCGAAGCGGTGGGCAAGGGGTGGTAAAGCCCGCCGTTGAGGGGCACAGGTTGGTTCCGGCTATGCCGGGTTAGGTATCGAACATAGACCACGAAAAACGATTCAGGCACATGGCAAACGAAGTCGTAGATGCGGAACACGATCCTGCGTTAGCGCGCAAACGCACGCTCTTTCATGTTGGCGTCGCCGCCGCAATAATCGTTGCCGGTCTGGTTGCAAAAGGCCAGCTCGACTGGGTTGCAAAATACCCAAGGAAATGGGTCATTCCGTTGAAAAACTGGATTACCGACTTCTTCGAATGGGTTGTGTACGGCGTAAAGTTTTTCGAGGGGACCAGGTACGAGTTTGTCCCAACCGACGTTACCCGCGGCATGATCAAGATACTCGAGTACCAGGTATCTTTCACCGAAGGCCTGTTCTTTAACGGCTTCAGGATCGGAGTCGAGCCGATCCCCTGGATCACCGTCGTCGGGCTCATGTTTGTTCTTGGACACTGGGTTGCGGGTTGGCGCGTTGCGCTAATAGCGGGTGGATCGTTCCTGTATCTCTCGTTGTTTAGCGTCTGGCAGCCCTCCATGGACACCTTTTCACTGGTGGTGGTTACCGTGCCGTTCGTTTTTTCGATTGGCGTGCTGTTGGGCATCTGGGTTGCAAAGAGCAAGCGAGTGGAGACTGCCATAACCCCGCTGTTTGATCTCATGCAGGCCATGCCACCATTCGCCTACATGGTCCCCATCGTCGTCCTGTTCGGTATCGGGGACGTTCCGGCCATGCTGGCGGTGGCGGTTTTTGCCGTCCCTCCGGTCGCGCGATGCGTCGCGTTAGGACTGAAAACCGTGCCGAAGGAAGTCGTCGAAGCCGGAGAAATGACGGGCTGTACGGAACGGCAAATGCTGTGGAAGGTAAAGGTGCCAACATCGAGAACGACGGTGTTGGTGGGTCTCAATCAGGGCATCATGCAGACCCTGGCGATGATCGTATTGGCGTCGCTGATCGGCGCCTCGGGCCTCGGCAGCAAACTCCTCACATCATTGCAGACGCTCAAACTGGGGCAGGCGCTCGAGCAGGGTGTTGCGATTGTAGTGATCGCAGTGGCGCTGGATCGTCTCAGTCAGGCCTACGCCCACAAACCACCCGTTTACATCGACAAAACCTTGCCGTGGGTGCACAGACATCCCCACCTTGGGTTCGCGATGGCCTTTGCAATCGTCACTATTGTTGCCTCGTATTTTTTCCCGGCGCTGCGGGTGCTACCGAAAGACTGGACGATTACGACGGCGCCGATGTGGGACGCGGGGATTGAATGGGTGACCGACAACCTTTATGACTCCGTGCAGGGATTCCGCAATTTTGTATTGATAGACATATTGATACCGATCAAGACATTCATGCTGAGTATCCCCTGGCCGACCTTTATCGGGCTCGTCGCTCTGCTGGGCTATCGAATGGGTGGTTGGCGATTGGCGCTTCTGGTCGGGTCGCTCATGTCATTTCCGCTGGTCGTGGGTCTTTGGAAAGAGACCATGATAACGGTTTACATGATCGGCACTGCGGCGGTAGTTTGCATCATTGTCGGATTCCCGATCGGCCTTGCGGCGGCCAAGAATGAACGTCTGTCCAAGGCCATTATCATGATGTGCGATTTCTTTCAGACTTTTCCATCGTTCATTTACCTGATCCCGGTGATCATGCTATTCAAGGTTAGCGACATCTCGGCGATCATCGCGGTGCTCGCTTTTGCGCTTGTGCCCATGATTCGTTACACCAATCTTGGGTTCCGTAACGTGCCTTTTCAGACTCGCGAGGCGGCGATTCAGCAAGGCGCGACGCCCTGGCAACGATTGACGAAAGTCGAACTGCCCATTGCCACACCCGAGATCATGCTCGGCATCAACCAGGTTATTTTCATGGCGCTGTTCATGGTGGCGATTACCGCGCTGATC
>JBPCXK010000071.1:0-3685 GCA_051008635.1 Gammaproteobacteria bacterium | reverse complement strand
GCGAATCCGATCGCTAACTCACCTCGAGATGCGCCCAGCTTGCGCTTCCATCCAGTATCCGGCCATCGGTTGTTGATACTCTAAGCTCGAAACCGAGAGTGGTCGAAATCGAGCCGACCGCGAATGCGGTCCCAAGATCCCGCTCAATCTCATAGTCGACTCCCGAATGATCCGAGTCTGTCACTGACCCCGCGAAGTTAATGTAGACATCGGCTTCTGCTTCCACAAGGGCGCCATCTTTCCCTAGCTCGAGGGCCTGAACAACGTTGACATTCTCAACCTCGCCACATTCCGCCCAGTCGATGCTGTGGATGCTGCACGGGAGCTCCCATTCAAAGTCTGACAACAAGCGTGTCGGTTCATTGAGGAACGCCTTGATCCAGGTTGTCGGATCATAGCCGCGCAGCTCGCCTGCCCGCAGGCTCATCTCCAGCCCCTTGTCCGGCTCAAGCCGCGGGAAAACATGGGAGCGGAGAAACTCTATCAGGCTACTGGCCAACAGAACCTCGCCATGGTGAGAGCGAGCTTCGCGCTGAAGATCATAGTGGAGCTTACCGCTATCGGCGAAATCCCGTGCATTCTCGGTCACGAGCACGCACTTCCCATACGTCTTGATGGCTGCAACGCAAGACCACCAGATCAAAAAGTCCTTGTAGCCGCGCTCATCTCCCTGGAACGGTCTTCGAGACTCATAGATTCGCTTGACGACCTCAGCATGGCTTACGTCCGGGTACAGGAGTCGAACGATAGATTGTTCGACGATCTTGGAGTTGAACCATGATCTGTATGCCTGCTTGGCGGTATCGGCGGCCTGCAGATCGAAAGCAACCTGCTCGCCAGTGAGCTGGCGAAGCCCGGATTGAGCCTTTGTTACGCTTTCGCATAGCTTCCGATATCGGCGGTCATAGTTGCCGACAAGCTCGTCTATCACAACTTCGGGGATAGCCAACGTCACGTCATGAAGCGGCGCGCATTCGAACAAAAGCCGAAAGTGGAGCCCGGAAAGTCTCCAGTCCTTCATGAGGATGTTTGTGTCGAGAACCGCAATCATGGGAGGCTCAATGATACCCGACTTCGGCAGTCGGCCAACAGAAACCGGCTCTCGTTTGACGACTTCATGGCTTGCCACGAGATTCCCGGAATTGGCAAACTCCTGCTGCCACCCGGCAAAGCCGGGGGCTCCCGGCTTGGTCCGGTGCGCGTTAGCGGGAGGAAGACAAACGTGCGGGGTCCCGCAGGACGGGACGATAAGCGGCTGTGGCAGGCGTTACGCTCGCCCGAACTGGATCCTCGTGCGCCTACAGGCTAACCACTTCTCGTTCCGCTGAACCCGTCACAATCGCTTGGACGGAGCACCACTACGCCGCCGACTCCCTGACTTTCACGCCCAGCCGCTCATGCATGATCGGGCTGGTCGTGGTGTATTGCAGATGGACCTTCTTGTCCGGGTTGATGTGCTGCTGCACACCGAAGGCGGCGAGCGCGGCTTCGTGGAAACCGCTCAGGATCAGCTTCTTCTTACCCGGATAGGTATTGATGTCGCCGACCGCGAAGATGCCACTCACATTGGTCTGAAACTTTTCCGTATCGACCAGGATCTGTTTCCTGTCGAGCTCGAGCCCCCAGTTCGATATCGGGCCGAGCTTGGGCGACAAACCAAACAGGACGAGCAGTGCGTCGAGCTCGAGCCGTCGGGTCACACCGTCGCGGCTGCCTATTGCTACCGCGCTGAGCTTGCCCTCGGCGCCCAAAAGCGCCGTGACATCACCTTCCAGAAACTGCATCTCATGCGCGTCGCACAGTTCGCGCATACGCGCCACCGATGCAGGCGCGGCACGAAACTGTTGCGAGCGATGCACCAGCACCAGACTGTTTGCCTTGTTGTAAAGATCCAAAGCCCAGTCCAACGCCGAATCGCCACCGCCCAGCACGACGATGTCTTTGCCTTCAAAGGCACTGATATCTTTTACCCTGTAATGCACGGACACGCCTTCGAAGGCTCGTGCGCCTTCCACGTTCAGGCGCCGCGGGCGGAACGAGCCCACGCCTCCGGCGATGATGATGGTGCGCGTCCTGAACTCCGTACCGGTGTGCGTTCTTACGTAGAATGAATCACTACAGTTGGGGGCGATCTCGGCCACTTCCTGGCCGAGGTGGAAATCCGGCGCGAAGGGCTTGATCTGTTCGAGCAGGTTACCCACCAACTCCTGACCACTGCACACTGGAATGGCGGGTATATCGTAGATTGGTTTGTCTGGATACAGCTCAGCGCACTGGCCACCGATCTGCGGCATGGTATCCACGACATGCGCCCGAATGCCGAGCAGACCCAGCTCGAATACCTGAAACAGCCCGACCGGGCCCGCGCCGATGATCAGCGCGTCCGTTGAAATAGTCATGTTGCTCCTAAGTCAGACGATGCGCGCCGGGCGCGCCGGATATGATTGTCTTGCGTCGTGTGAGCGTCGCTCTCTTGGTAGTAGCGCGAGTAGCGATCGGCAAATACACAGACATCGACAGGCCCCGTTAGTTCAAACGCATTGGCCCCGCAACGCTCGAGAAAGGCTATCTGATCGGGCAGGATATCCCCGCTCACGCGCAACTCGCCGCGATACCCGAGCCGCTCGCGCAACACACTGAGCAGACTGAACACGCGACCGTCCGTGAAGGCGGGCACATGGACTACGATCAGTCTCACACGATGCAGATCGTGCTCCAGCAATAACGGATCGTCTGTGACCTCGAGACGCACACCGAGGGCGTGATTAATACCCACAAGTGCAGCGCGTTGCTCGAGCCAGCGCGTCAGTGGGACAGTGAAACGGCCGTCAACGGCGGCGGCACTCTCATCAACAGGATGAGCCCACGTGTCCGTTTGACGCCGTCTGTCAATGTACAACTCGGCCATAAACTCCTGCCTTGAATGGTGCGATGCCCGTGCGTCGAACGGTCGCGAGGAAGGGCTCATCGTCACGGCGCTGCTCGATATACACATCGAGAATGCGCTTTATGGTCTGCGCGACCTCCGCCTTCGGCACAGCGGGCCCCAGCCGGTCGCCGAGAAGCGTTTCTTCCTCGGCCGACCCGCCCAGCGTGATCTGGTACCACTCCTCGCCTTTTTTATCCACGCCAAGAATGCCGATGTGGCCGACATGGTGATGACCGCAGGCGTTCATGCATCCGGACATCTTTATTCTGATGTCACCCAGGTCATGTATGTAATCCATGTCATCGAACAACTCATTGATCTGCTTTGCGATCGGAATCGAGCTCGCGTTGGCCAGGCTGCAGAAGTCCAGGCCCGGGCAGCAGATAATGTTGGTCAACGTGCCGATATTGGGTGTAGCCAGTTTTTGCGCGCGCAGCGCCTGCCACACGGCGTAGAGATCGTTGACGTGAACGTCGGCCAGCAACAGGTTCTGGTCGTGAGTCGTGCGAATCAGGCCGAAACTGTAGCGATCGGCCAGATCCGCGACCGCGTGCATCTGCGCGGCGCCCATGTCTCCGGGCGGTTGCCGTGGTTCCTTCAGCGACACGAATACAGCACGGTAGCCTGGCTGTTTGTGAGCCGTGGTATTGAACCTGACCCAGCGCGCAAAATCGACATCAGCCGAATAGGAGCGGGCGAACGCATTGGGGTTGCCCTGCGAGAGATACGGCGGCGGCGCAAACTGGGCGACTATGA
>JBPCXK010000070.1:0-4082 GCA_051008635.1 Gammaproteobacteria bacterium | reverse complement strand
GAATTTTGGGGCAAGCAGGCAGCGCATGTTGGACGCCCGGCCGCCGGAGCATAGCCGGCCCTATGGTCCAAGGCCGCGCGTCCAAGATGCGCTGCCTGCTTGTTCCAAAAACCAAATAGGACAGTGTGTCGCACCGCTACCACCTGTACATAGAGGCCAAGATGTTGAACATCATAGTTGTTCCCACTAATGAGGTCCGGCCTGGTGAGAAATGCGGGCTAGCCCGCATATCTCACCATGGGGCGATGATCGCGCAGAGATTTGAATTCACAAGGCACTACTGATCGAGCGGAATACGAGCTGTATTTCCGAGCGAAGAAAATTCGTTGCGGACTCAAAGATCGAGCCAGCGCCGTCATCGTCGTGAGAAATGCGGGCAGCTGGCTATAGCGAGCTGCTGGACTGTGCATGCATCACATCGAGCAGGCCCAGCATCAATGTGACGACGCCTGTGCTCGCAAGCGGTGAATCGACGCCGGCGAGGCTAGCCAGCCCCCTGACATCGGCGTGCGCCATAACCCGGTAGATCTGTTCCTTGCGGCGCGCAGGCCTGGCGAGCGACTGCATGATGTCGTCACACGCTTCCGGCAGGAATCGCTCAGCCTGCTCGGCGTTGAACCCAACGTCGATCAGCGCGGTCATGAGCTCGCCGCCGTTGTGCTTGATGAAATTCTTTACCTCATCCATAAGTCTCTTCCGTTAGTGTTGCGTGGATCACGCATGACAGAGCTTTAATATACATGCGATCACGGGACAAGCTCACGGCGCGGACGGAAGGGATGAGTGGGTTATGTCACCCGATCAGCGCGTGGTATATGCTTGCTTTTTTACATTCAGAATTAAGGCCGGTTGCTGTGATTCGGTAATGTTCAACAACCTCGCGCCGTTCAGCGAGCCTCCTTGAAAGGTGCTGCGCGCAACATGTCAGTGATGCGATTAGTCTCGATCAGGTTCGCGCCCTGCTCGTGCAGGGCAAGGGCCACAGCCGGTTCGTCGACCGCGTAGACCGCCCATTGCCACGGGCCTGGCCAGAAGTCGTTGGCTTTGCCAGGTAGCTGATCTTGATCGCAAAACAGAAAATCCGGCACGAGCTTCATCGCGATATCACGTGTCTGCGGGGAATATTCCGGCAAAACCCAACCGATGCGCAGCTCGCGCTGTGTCGCGGCGAAGCGCAGCGCAGCGTCAACAAAAGAGATCAACACCCATGGGAAGCGGGCTCCGCGCAGTGTCTCAAGCGCGCTGTCGACCACGACCTCCATACCAAAGTGGTCCATGCTTTCGTGCTTGAGCTCGACAAAAGCGGTGACGTGTGGGGAGCGGTTCAGCAGCTCAACACACTGCGCGAGCGTCGGGATCAAAGGGGTCAGACTCGATCGATTTTCATCTCCTGGAGTTTCGTCTGAGAGAAAATTGACCGAGTCGGACTCCTTTGATTTCAGCTTTACCTCATTTAAAGCAACGGCGCTGTAGTCCCAAACTTCCCCGGCGCCTTGCGTGGTGCGGTGGAGCGTGCCGTCGTGCAAAAGCATTGGTATCAGATCTTTCGACAATTGAATATCGAACTCGACGTAGCGGGCGCCGGCCTTTACTGCCCCGCCGATCGCCGCCAGCGAGTTCTCGGGGAAGCGGGTCATGTCGCCGCGATGAGCGACGAGGTCAGGCAGGGATTTCAGTATTGGTGGCATGTTCTTGACTGGACGAATGCGCGTATTCCCGGCCTCGCTCAGTCCTCGTAGTGAGGCAGGTCTGGTATGATCGGGTGTCATGACTGACATTCGGCCTGCCAGGCAAGCGGACCCTACGCCGCCGCATTATACCTGGCAATACCTGGTCCAGATCGCGCTGGAACGCATGCGCGAGCTGATCCTTGCGCATGTGACAGCAATTTTCGCAGCGCCGGCACGCGTGCCTGTTCCGCTGCTGGTGCCTTTGCTTGTCGACGAGGTGTTGCTCGGCAAGCCCGGTGTGTGGGAGCGAGCGGCGGCGGCAGGTCCACGCTCGTATTCGCGTTTGTACGGGAGCAGGCAGCTATGAGCAACGACCAAGGCGATCTCGAAGCGATCATCAAATCTCGCTTTCCGATCATCACGATCGAGACGCACGAGGAGGCGCGGGTCGTCGATTTATTCAAACGCCTGGCGCTTCCTAACGATTGGCCCTTGTTTGTGTGGAATGTCGTCGATGGTCTGGTGCGCGTGGATCAGTGGAACGAGCGAGTCGCCTCGACTTACGATCTCGACAAGGCGTTGCGCCACATCAATCAATCGCCGCAGAACGGCGTGTTTTTGTTTCTCGACATTCATCCCTTTCTCGACGAACCCGTTCACGTGCGCCTGCTCAAGAACATGGCGCAGGATTCTCACAAGGCACGACGCACGATGGTCCTGATCGGGCACAGCCTGGTCGTGCCGGCGGAGTTGCAACGCATGGCCGCGCGCTTCGATCTCACCATGCCCAGCGCATCCGAGATGAGGGATATTCTCAAGGAGGAGATTCAGGTCTGGGAGGTCTC
Organism: Gammaproteobacteria bacterium; assembly: GCA_051008635.1. Taxonomy (GTDB): domain Bacteria; phylum Pseudomonadota; class Gammaproteobacteria; order JBPCXK01; family JBPCXK01; genus JBPCXK01. The sequence continues at coordinate 1,567 of JBPCXK010000070.1, read as the reverse complement.
GCAGCGCGAAAAACTGCGCGGCAGCTCGCGTGCCGCTAATCTCATGGTGCGGCATCTGGTCGGCCTGTGCGAGGAAGACGCCCGGCGGCTCATGCGCCACGCCATCCGCCACGACGGCGCGATCACGATGGACGATATCGAGCGCATCTGTCGCAAGAAGTACGAGATGCTGAATCAGGAAGGCTTGTTGTCACTCGAGCTCGATACTTGCGATGCTGATGAGCTCGGCGGGCTCAATGCGTTGAAACATTGGCTGCAATTGCGCAAGGCGATCTTTGCGGGTGGCGGAGAAGACGCGGGGTTGGACGCGCCCAAGGGCTTGATGCTCCTCGGCGTACAGGGCTGCGGAAAGAGCCTGGCCGCCAAGTGTATCGCCGGCACGTGGAGGCTGCCGCTGCTGCGGCTCGATTTCGGCGTGCTTTACAACAAATACTTCGGTGAGACCGAACGCAACTTGCGCCAGGCCCTGCAAGCGGCTGACGCCATGTCGCCGTGCGTGCTGTGGATCGACGAAATCGAAAAGGGTGTGTCGACCGACGGCGGCGGATCGATGGACGGCGGTGTGTCGCGGCGCGTGCTCGGCACTTTTCTCACCTGGATGGCCGAGCGTAAAAGCCGTGTGTTCATTATCGCGACCGCCAATGAGATCAAAGCGCTACCGCCGGAGCTCATGCGCAAGGGCCGCTTCGACGAGATATTTTTCGTTGATCTGCCCGATGCGCAAACGCGCGAAGAGATTTTTCGTATCCATCTTACGCGTCGCAAACTCGCGCCTGACGAGTTCGATTTGGAGGCCATGGCCACGGTCGCGCGCGGCTTCTCCGGCTCGGAGATCGAGCAGGCCATCGTCGCGGCGCTGTATCACGCCTACAATAACAAGTCGCCGCTTGCAACGGTCGATGTGCTCGGTGAGCTGGAACGCACCCGTCCTTTGTCGGTCGTCATGGCGGAAAAAGTCACCGAGCTGCGGCGCTGGGCGCAGGAGCGCGCCGTGGCGGCGCATTAGCCATCCCGTCGTAGCCATCATCCTGGAAAGCCCGTAAAAGCTCATCCGCGATCCCTAACCCGGCCTAGCCGGAACCAAAGATGTGCCGCTTCAACGGCGGACTTTACCACCCCTTGCCCACCGCTTCGCCGGCGTTTGAGGCGCGCGGCCGTGGACAAGGTGTGGAAAAGTCCGCCTCGCTTGTGCGCGACCGCCGGTTCGAGAAATTCTTGGTATTTGTACAAGATTTCACGGGTAAGGTACTAAAAGATACGCTAACCATCGCCCAATTTCCGGCACGACGTTTCTGCTACGCAGTGGTTAGCAAAGGACATATCGCTCGGGCTATCCCATGAGTGGACCAGCACAATGGAAAAGCAAAAAAACGTGTTCGGCGAAGACCTGCAAACCTGCTGCACTTCGCCGATGACCGGCTTTTACCGGGACGGCTGTTGCAACACCGGGCCGGACGACTTCGGCCGTCACGTGATCTGCGCGGAGGTCACGGCCGAGTTTTTGCCGTTGTGGGATTCCCCGGCTTGAGGCCGGGCGACAGGTGGTGCCTGTGCGCGCAGCGCTGGA
>JBPCXK010000069.1:0-3701 GCA_051008635.1 Gammaproteobacteria bacterium | reverse complement strand
CGCGCTGCAAACCCATCTCGACGCCGGCCAGCGTGCCGGCCAGCATCAGGTCGTTGAAATCACCCAGATGGCCGATCCGAAAGACCTTGCCCTTGAGTTTCGTCAGACCGGCACCGAGCGACATATTGTAGTGTTCCAGCACGACTTGCCTGAAACGATCGCTGTCGTGACCCGCGGGCATGAGCACGGCCGTCAGGGAGTTGCTGTATTCATCGGGATTGAGGCACAGTATGTCGAGCCCCCATGCGCGCACCGCGCGTCGCGTCGCTTCGGCCAGTCGCGCATGGCGGGCAAAAACATTTGCCAATCCTTCCTCGCGCAACATCTCAATGGCTTCGCGCAGACCATACAACAAGTTCGTCGCTGGCGTGTAAGGAAAAAAACCCTGCTTGTTGGGCCCGAGCATACTCGACCATTTCCAGTATGACTTCGGCAACCGTGCGCTCTCCGCCGCTTTCAACGCTTTGTTGCTAACGGCGTTGAAGCTCAAGCCCGGCGGCAGCATCAGACCCTTTTGCGAACCGGCGACCGTGACATCGACACGCCACTCGTCCGGCCGATAGTCGATCGATCCCAACGACGAAATCGTATCGACCATGAGCAAGGCCGGATGATCAGCTCGGTCCATCGCTTTGCGGGCGCGCTCGATATTCGTCGTCACGCCCGTCGACGTTTCGTTGTGGACGACGCACACGGCCTTGATCGTATGCGTCGAATCCTCACCCAGCTTCGCCTCGAGAACCTCCGCATCGACACCGCGGCGCCAATCCGTCGGTTCGAGCACGACGTCGAGACCGAGATTCTCCGCCACTTCTCGCCACAAGGCGCCGAAGTGGCCGGTCTCGAACATCAGCACTTTGTCGCCGGGCGACAGCGGGTTGGCCAACGCCGCTTCCCAGGCGCCGGTCCCGGAAGCGGGATAAATGATTACCGGATTGCGCGTTTGAAAGACATGTTGCAGTCCCTCCAGCACCTCGCGTGCAAGTACGGCGAATTCCGGCCCGCGATGATCGATAGTCGCGTTGTCGATGGCGCGCAACACGCGATCGGGGACGTTGCTTGGGCCCGGAATCTGGAGAAAATGGCGTCCGCTGTTGGAAGGCACCCGGGAAACTCCTCGAGGGGGAGTTGCAAAATAACAATCCTGCCAGGAGCCCGCAAGGCATGTTGCCCGGGATCCCGGACAAGCGCTATCGCACTTGCCGGAATGACGCCTTTCAAGGTCGCAGTCCTGATTGATGCTAGGATGAAGAAATGAATTCGGCACACTCGCGCAAGGTCCCCGGCGCACGTATCGGCGACAGCGCGCTTGCCCGGCGCTTTGGCGACAACATAGAGGGTGACGTGCTGTTCGATGCGTTTTCGCGCGGGCGCTACAGCACTGATGCATCCATCTACCAGATCGAACCGATCGGGGTAGTAGTCCCGAGAACTGAAAACGATGTCGCCGTCGCGATAGAAATCGCAGCGGAAGAACGCGTGCCGGTGTTGGCGCGTGGCGGTGGCACCTCGCAATGCGGTCAGACCGTTGGCGAGGCCGTGGTTATCGACGTCGGCAAACATCTGACCACGCTAACCCATCTTGATACCGAACGCCGCATGGCCGAGGTGCAACCGGGCATTGTGTTGGACCGTCTGAACGCCGCGTTGAGAAAGCACAAGCTGATGTTTCCGGTGGATGTCTCCACGGCCAGCCGGGCGACTCTCGGTGGCATGACCGGTAACAACAGTTGCGGGGCACGCTCGATTCGCTACGGCACCATGCGCGACAACATAGTCGCTGTCGACGCCTGGCTCGCTGACGGCGAAGAAATGCGCTTCGCCGCCGTCCGCTCCGACCTGTACGGGGTCAATGCCTCGGCGCGGCAACAGGATCTGATGCGCGCGCTGCTTGCGCTCGGCGAGCGCGAGGCAGGCGAAATACAAACGCGGTTTCCCGAGCTGCAACGGCGTGTCGGCGGGTACAACATCGACGCGCTGATTGCACCGGACAGCGAACCGATCAATCTCGCGCATGTGCTGGTTGGCTCGGAAGGCACGCTGGCGTTCTCGAAACGTATTCAGCTGAAACTGCAACACGTACCCGCCGCAAAAGTGTTGGGCGTCTGTCATTTCCCGAGCTTTTTCGCGGCCATGGATGTCGCTCAACACGTCGTCAAGCTCGGGCCCAGCGCAGTGGAACTCGTCGACCGCACCATGATCGATCTGGCGCGCGACATTGCGATGTTTCGGCCGACCATCGAGCGGTTCGTGCACGGCGCGCCTGACGCGCTGCTGCTGGTCGAGTTCGCAGGCGAGCAACAAGCCGAGCAGCTCGGGAAACTCAAACAACTGAACGAGCTACTCGCGGACATTGGCTTTGCCGACGCAGTGGTCGAAGCGGTAGAGCCGGTTTGCCAACAGGCGATCTGGGAGGTTCGTAAGGCAGGGCTCAACATCATGATGTCGATGAAGGGTGACGGCAAACCCATTTCGTTCATCGAAGACTGCGCCGTGCGGCTCGAAGACCTCGCCGAGTACACCGACCGGCTGACGAAAGTCTTTCACAAACACGGCACGACCGGGACCTGGTACGCGCATGCGTCGGTTGGTTGCCTGCACGTGCGCCCGGTGATCAATCTGAAGCTCGAGTCCGGCGCACGACAGATGCGCTCGATCGCCGAGGAAGCACTCGCCATGGTGCGCGACTACAAGGGGTCGCACTCCGGGGAGCACGGCGACGGCCTCGTGAGATCCGAGTTTCATCGCCCCATGTTCGGCGAGCGTATGATTCGCAACTTCGAGGAGGTCAAAAAGCATTTCGATCCTGGCGGGCTACTGAATCCCGGCAAGATCGTGAATCCACCGGCGATGGATGACCGCACACTGTTTCGCTACAAACCGGACTATGAGCTTATCGCGCTTCAACCCGCGCTCGACTGGTCCGAATGGGGCGGCTTCGGTGCGGCGGTAGAGATGTGCAACAACAACGGGCATTGCCGCAAGGCCAGCGGCGTGATGTGCCCTTCGTATCAGATAACGCGGGACGAACAACACCTCACCCGCGGCCGCGCCAACAGTTTGCGGCTGGCGCTTTCCGGCCAGCTCGGCGCGGATGCGCTGACGTCCGATGAAATGCGCGACACCATGAAACTCTGCGTCGGCTGCAAGGGCTGTAAGCGCGAATGCCCGACCGGTGTCGACATGGCGAGGATGAAAACGGAATTCTTGTATCACTATCACAAACGCCATGGTCTGAGCTTGCACGACAAACTGATCGCTTACCTCCCGCGCTATGCGCGCCTGGCGTCGCGGCTGCGCGCGCTGGCGAATCTTCGCGACCGCGTGCCGGGACTCGCGTCGATGAGCGAAAGCGTGTTCGGTCTCAGCGCGCGAAGAGCACTACCGGTGTGGCAACAAGACACCTTTCCGAGGCTTGGGTCTGAATGCGGACAAGAAGGCGCGCGCGAAGTTGTGCTGCTGGCCGACACATTCAATCGCTATTTCGAGCCCGAGAATCTGCGTGCCGCGCTGCGCGTACTCGAAGCAGCGGGCTACCGTATTCACCTGCCTCGGTCAGTCAGCGGAAACCGGCCGCTGTGCTGCGGACGCACGTTCCTGGCGGCGGGACTGGTCGATCAGGCGCGCGAAGAGGCGCGACGCATGGTCGCAGCGTTGGAACCGTTTGCCGATAGGGATATTCCGATCATCGGCCTGGAACC
>JBPCXK010000068.1:0-3690 GCA_051008635.1 Gammaproteobacteria bacterium | reverse complement strand
AATATGTCGCTCGGTGCCGGTCTGACGAAACTCAAGGGCAAGGTCTTTCGGATCGGCCATCTGGGTGATTTCAACGACCTGATGCTGGCCGGCACGCTGGCCGGCGTCGAGATGGGTTTGCAGCGCGCCGGCGTGCCCCATAAAAAGGGCGGTGTTCAGGCGGCGCTCGATTATTTGTCACAGACGGAACAGAATGCGCAGGTGCTCGATAATGTCTCGAACAGTTAGTGAGGCTACAAAATCGAGAACCACGAAACCAGAGGAGATTGCGATGAAAGTTATTAAACTCGCTTGTGTGGCGCTTGCGGCGATTGTGGTCTGTACGCCGGCGTTCGCTGAGGAAATCGAGCTGAAATTCGGCCACGTCGGCGCCCCCGGCTCGCTGTTTGCCTTGTCGGCCGAAGAATTCGCCAAACGCGCCAACGAGAAACTGGCCGGCAAGGTCAAGGTCGTCGTGTTTGGCGCGAGCCAACTCGGCAAGGACAAGGAGCTGTTGCAAAAGCTCAAACTTGGGACAGTCGACTTCGCGCTGCCTTCGACAGTGATGTCCACAGTCGCGGACGAGTTCGGGCTGTTCGAAATGCCGTATCTCGTCAAGAGCCGCGATCACATGACGCGGATCGAAAAAGAAATCCTATGGGACAAGCTTGCGCCGGCGGCCGAGTCCAAGGGCTATAAAATCATCGGCGTGTGGGAGAACGGTTTTCGGCACATCACTAACAACGAGCGTGCGGTCAATGTTCCAGATGATTTAAAGGGGCTCAAGCTGCGCACGCCGAAAGGCAAGTGGCGCGTAAAGATGTTTCAGACTTACGGCGCCAATCCAACGCCGATGGCGTTCTCCGAAGTGTTCACCGCCCTTCAGACCGGCACGATCGATGGACAGGAGAATCCCTATGCGCAGATTCACAGCGCCAAGTTTCACGAAGTGCAGAAATTTCTGTCCATTAGCGGACATGTGTACACGCCGGCATACGTGACGGTCGGCGCGAAGAAGTGGGCCAAGCTGCCGGATGACGTGCGCAGTGCGCTGCAAGAAACCGCCCGCGAGACGCAGGTGTTTGTCTACGAGAACGCCGCTCGACTCGAAGTGGAGTTGCTCGAAAACATCAAGGCTGCGGGCGTGCAGGTCAATGAAGTCGACAAGGCCGCGTTCATTGGCGCCAGCGACGCGATTTATAGCGAGTTCAGTTCCAATGTCGCTGGCGGTGGCGAGCTGGTCAAGAAGGCGCAGTCGCTCGCTAACTAGCGATATCTTCCGCGTCGCCTCGGGCATGGTATTTCGGGGCGACTTTTCACACGCGAACCTGATGCCCTCTCGTATCGAGAGGGCATTCTATTGACACGCCCATATGCCCAATCCCCGCATTGCGTGCCGCAACGGACTCGAGCGGCTGCTCGAAGTCATCGTGATTGGCCTGCTGCTGAGCCTCGTCATGGTGGTTGTATTGGCAGTGATTTTTCGTAAGTCGGGCTTCTCGCTCGTGTGGTACGACGAGGTGGCCTCAATCATGCTTGCGTGGCTGACCTATTATGGCGCGGCGCTGGCCGCGCTCAGGCGTGCGCACATCGGTTTCAGCGGGCTCGTGGACGCCGTGCATCTGCCGTTGCGACTGATACTCGTCGTCATTGGAGAAGTATGCGTGTTTGCGTTCTTCGTTATCCTTGCGTGGGTCGGTTATCAAGTCTTACTGGTGCTCGAAGGCGACACACTGGTGAGTTTACCCGAGGTTTCGACCCAGTTTACGCAATCGGTGATACCGATCGGCGCGGGGTTGTTCATACTCGCCCAGACCCTGAGCCTGCCGGACGTATGGCGCGCTGCCACGCTGGGCGAATCGGTGGGCGCACACGAGATCGACGCTGTGCGATGACACGCCGATGATCCTGCTGGTCATGCTGCTGTGTTTGTTTGCATTGATATTCATCAACGTGCCGATCGCGGTGTCCTTGGGGCTGGTCGGCGTCGGCGCGATGTTGTGGTCGCAGGGCACCGACATCCTGCCCAATGTCGCGTTGGTGATGTTCGACGGCGCGACCAAGTTTCCGCTGATCGCGATTCCGCTTTTCATCCTCGCAGGCGCGATCATGAACTCCAGCGGTATTTCGCGGCGGCTGATCGCGTTCGCCTCTGCCTTGCTTGGCTTCGTCAAGGGCGGGCTTGCAATGGTGAACATCGGCACGTCCCTGTTTTTCGCCGAGATTTCGGGTTCGGCGGTCGCCGACGTCGCGGCACTCGGTTCCATTCTGATTCCGGCGATGAAGAAAAGGGGCTATCCCGGCCCCTTCGCTGCCGCCATTACCTCGTCGTCGGCATCGCTGGCGATCATTATTCCGCCTTCGATACCGATGATCCTGTATGCGGTAATGGCCGATACCTCGGTAGTCCAGCTCTTCGTCGCCGGTGTCGTGCCCGGTGTGCTCGGCGGCGTGCTGATGATGGTGATGGCGTATTGGTTCGCCGCGCGTTACGGCTATCCGGTGGAAGAAGTTTTCCAACTCGCGCGCGTGTGGGCGACATTCAAAGACGCTGCATGGGCGTTCCTGCTCCCTATCATAATTCTAGGCGGTATTTTCGGCGGGCTGGTCACCGCAACCGAAGGCGCGGGTTTGGCCGTAGTGGCAGCGCTGTTTATCGGCGGAGTGATCTATCGCGAGCTCGACTGGCGGCATCTGCACCGCGCAATGATCGAGGGCGCCGTGCAGACCGCGGTCGTGATGTTGCTGGTTGCCGCCTCGGCCCTGGTCGGCGTTTACCTAACAGAGGCGCAGGTGCCGCAGGATCTGGCGCGCGCCATCACGGGGCTGACAAGTAATCCTTACGTGGTGCTGGCCTTGTTGAACATATTCTTTCTGATCATCGGCATGTTCTTGCATTCCGCCGCCGCGATTATACTGGTCGTGCCCATTGTCATTCCGCTGATCCAGCAAGTCGGCATCGACCCTGTACATTTCGGCATCATCGTGACGCTAAATCTCGCCATCGGCCAGCAAACCCCGCCAGTTGCAAGCGTGCTGGTCACAGCCTGTTCTGTCGCCAAGGCGGACATCTGGGATGTCACCAAGGTGAATGTGAATTTCATCGCCGTGCTGTTCGCAATGCTCATGCTCGTGACCTACGTGCCGGTCGTGCCGATGGGTCTCGTCGAGTTTTTCTACCGCTAAGGTAACAAGTCCTCATGCCCGAGTCGGATACCATATTCGTTCGACGCGACGGTTTTATAACAACCGTCGTCCTGAACCGCCCACACAAGCTCAATGCGTTGAATAAATCAATGTGGCGGCGTTTGGGCGAGGTAATCGAAGCGTTGGCCGCCGATGACAGCTTGCGTTGCCTGGTATTGCGCGGCGCGGGCGAGAAGTCGTTTTCGCCCGGCAATGACATATCGGAGTTCGAGTCCGAGCGCTCGAACTCGCAACAAGCCAGGGCATACGGTGAGATCATGCATGGCACGCTTGGTGCGCTGAAAGCTTGCCGTCACCCGATCGTGGCGATGATCAAAGGCGTTTGCGTCGGCGGCGGTCTGGAGATCGCCGGCACCTGCGACTTGCGCATTTGCGGCGCGTCGAGCCGCTTCGGGGCGCCGATCAAAAACCTCGGCCTGGTCATGGCCTATCCCGAGATACACAGTCTTGTCGATCTGGTCGGCGTCGCAGTCGCACGCGAGATCCTGCTGGAAGGGCGTGTTT
>JBPCXK010000067.1:0-6987 GCA_051008635.1 Gammaproteobacteria bacterium | reverse complement strand
GGCTGTACGTTCGCGCGTTCATCTTCGCCACAGGGTCGGCGAATACGCTGATCGAATCGCGTTGTGGCAGGTAGCTGCAGCTCTCGGGCGGCGAGGCGAAGAAATGTAGCGATTTGGCTTGCGTCATAGGTCGGTGGTCCCTCAAGCGCAAGGCTCAATGTCAACATGCGTGGCGGGAAATCGCAAGCGTTCGTTTCTCGTCTCTAACAAACCTCTGGACGAGTCCATTCAGGGCCCATCTTGAGGCGCCGCTACCAGTAGTTTTCGCTCGTGATATGGCCGGGGGTGCGCCGGCGGTTTTTCTTGAGGCCTCTTTGTTCGAGTGCCGTGCGGGTGTCCTTGACCATGTTCGGATTGCCACAGAGCATGACTTGCGAATGGTCGGGATGCAGGGGCAGTCCAACTGTCTTTTCGAGCCGGCCGTCGTCGATGGCGTGGGGCAAGCGGCCGGCAAGCGCGAAATCGCTCGGTTCACGACTCACGAACGGCGCAAAGGTGAATCGGCCGGGGAACTGCTGCCGGAATCCTTCGATAGAATCGCTGTAGGTCAGCTCCGCCATGTGACGTACAGCGTGCACCAGCACGACCTTCTCGAATCGCTCCCAGAGCGTCGGCGTTTTCAAAATAGAAAGATACGGGCCGAGTCCTGTGCCCGTCGACAGCATCCACAGGTGGTCGGCCTCGGGGAGTTCTGACAGCACGAAAAACCCTGCCCCCCTGGGGTCGACCCATACCTTGTCGCCGGCCGTGAGCGCTTGCAACCGGGGTGACAGCGGCCCTTCGGGCACAATGATGGAGTAGAACTCCAGTGGTGTGTCGCCGGGGGCGTTGACGAACGAATAGGGCCGCGCCACACGTTCTTCGCCGATATCGAGCGCCAGTCTGCCGAACTGTCCGGCTTCGAAGGGCAGATCCTGATCCACCTCTACGCGTAAAGAGTACAGCCAGTCGGTCCAATGAACATTGCCGACCACCGTCCCCTCGAGCCACCGTGGCGCCATGAATGTTTACTGCTATGAGATGATTTGATGGGGCCGCCTTGAAAGGCGGCAGTATGATCGATGGAAATCCGCGCAGGGTCAACTGCACAGATGCGGGCCAGTTGCTAGCCGGCCTTGCTTCTGGGTGCGATTTCGAGATTTAGCCACGCGCACCATTGCCTGAACAGCGCTTCGTCGCTGGCGGCGACGATCGAGCTGGATTCCATGTTCGGACTGAACACGGGTCGGCCGTCGAGCGTCATGCTGTGGCCGCCGGTCTCCGCGAGCAGCAGCGAGCCCACCGCGAGATCCCATATTTTGTGACCACCGTGCAGATACAAGTGCCCTCTGCCCGCGGCGAGCCAACTCCACTCCAGCGCGGCCGAACCAAAATTGCGTTGCGAGCGGTAGGGCGGTGTGTTCACCAGCCTCAGGCGCAGCTCGTGCGGCAGCCGCTTGAGGTCGACCAGCGCCACCGCGTTCCAGAGTGGCATGTTGGCCGCCGCATTAGCCAGGGCTTGTCCGTTCAGACTTGCGCCCTCACCGGCAGTGACCGCGAACAGTTCGTCGCGGTAGGGGTCGTATATTACGCCGAGCGCCGGTTCACCGCCCACGATCAAAGCGAGCGATACGCAGAAATAAGGGATGCCAGCAGCGAAATTGCTCGTGCCGTCGAGCGGATCCAGACACCACAGCGGACGGCGCGTGCCGTTGACGAGCGCTTCTTGCTGCGCGATCGGCATTTCTTCGCTCAGAAAGTCGATGTCCGGCCAGCCCGCTGACAGCTCCTTTTTGAGCCGGCGGTGCATCGCGAAATCGGCCTCGGTTACGATACTGCCGTCATGCTTGAAAGTATGGGCCACGTTGTTGAATCGCGGCAGGAGTTCTTCGCGCGCCGCGGCGCGAACGATGTGTTGAATCTTTTCTCTGTCGGGCAGCATGGAGTTAAACTTGAGCTGTTGTGCCGCAGGCACACTCTAGCGAATTTAGACCTGCAAAAACACAGAAGTTCGTCACGAAACTGGTATAGATGAGTCCAATCGTCGCTATTTTGGCCCTTCTGGCTGCTGTTTGGTTGTGGATGAACAGTTTGCGCGCCCGTGAACACGCGTTGTTCGTTTGCCGCAAATCATGTCGGGAGATGGAGTTGCAGCTACTCGATCAGACCGTGCAGCTCGCCTCCATGGGCCTCGGGAGAAACGAGCGGGGACGGCTCAGCATTCGCCGCTTCTATGGCTTTGAGTTCAGCGCCGATGGCGTTGCCCGCAACAAGGGGGGTGCGGCGATGCTGGGCCTCGACGTTGAATACGTCGAGCTCGATCACCCCGACGGGCTGACGATAATCGAGCCGCGCGGGCGCACGAATGTCCGGGTGTTCTGACGCCCGTTGCGGAACTCCACGCCGCGCCGCTGATCAATTGTAGAAGTTTGCGAAGTGTTGCAGCGAGTTAATGCGAATGTTAGCGGTTAACAAGAAAACCTTACTCAAGCTTGCGCTGCTTGTGGGGCTGTCGTTACCGACGGTCTGCGCAGCCGAGACCCTCGTGCTGATTCAGGGATTCATGGCCGGCGGCCACATCTGGCGCTACGCAGGCGTCACGCGTGAGCTCGTGGGGGCAGGGTGGGCAGACGGCGGACATCTGCGCGTCGTCAGCAGCAAGGTGCGGGCGCAGGACGTCGCTGGTCAAAAAGGCAGCCGGCGCTTTTTCACCATCACCTTGCCGAGCGACGCGCCCTTACTCCTGCAAGCTCGGTATCTCGAGCACTATGTGCGGTTTATCCGTCAGCGCCACGCCGACAGCCCCGTGATCCTGGCGGGTCATTCTGCCGGTGGCGTGCTGGGCAGGCTTTACATGGTGCGGAATCCCGACAGCGGGGTGTCAGCGCTAATCACCATAGCGAGCCCGCATCTGGGGACAGAAGGCGCCGAACTGGCGCTGGTTGCCGAAGAAAGTCTGCGCGGCTTGCTCGCGCCGTTTCTGGGTGAGGAAATGCTCGAACGCTCGCAAGGTCTGTTTCATGACTTGTCCCGCGAAAGCCAGTCGAATTTGCTGGGTTGGCTGAATCGCCAGCCCCACCCGCGGGCGCGCTACACCTCAGTCGTACGCGAGCCCCGCGAGGACGGCGTCGGGGACCTGCTCGTGCCGGCCTGGAGCCAGGACATGAACCGGGTCGCGGCCTTGCGCGGCCATGCTGCCCTGGTCAAAACCCGCGGCAGTCATGCGTTGGTAAGAAGTGACGGGCGCCTGCTCGTGCGGATTTTGAATGCATTGAACCAGACTTGATCAGGCTGCACGATTTAGCCTGGCAGCAGACTCCGGATAAAAGCGGGCAAAGGAATGGATTTTTCGTTCACGCGATCCACCCACACGATCTTGCTGCTGCCGGTCGCAAAAAGCGTGTCGCGCTCAGCCGCGTCGCGAATTTCGTAGTATGCGACGAAGCTGCTGCGTCCCGGTCGGCCGCCGGACATGCTCACCTCGAGTTTGGCCGGGTAGATAATCGGCTTTAGATATGTGCATTCGGCGTTGATAATTACAATCCCGGTCTCACCGGCGGATACGGCGTCGGCCGCGCCGATGCGCTCCAGCCAGTTGATACGGACTTGCTCGAAGTACCGGAAGTAGACGGTGTTGTTGACATGACCTATGGCGTCCATATCTCCCCAGCGCACGGGGCAGATTATGGTGTGCAGCAGCTTGTGCTGTTCGCTCATGGGCTGGTGGTGTCGTCAGCAGTTCGGCAGGGCCTCATTATTCTATACAAACCGGCCACATAACGTGCAGAAAGGGAGTCCCCGGCGAAAAATCGAATCCGAATCACATACACAGCGTCACGGTGGTGGCATCATCGCACAGACCTGAACCAGGGGGACATGAGGCCAATACAACGGAGAAGCTGAGGTGAAAACGAAAGAGCTGCTGAAACGCTGGCAGGAGCACGACAGTGAACGTCGCACCGCGCGCGAGTTTTCCATGCCGTTACCGATCCATGACGCCGCCCGCGTCATGGCGCTGGTCGAAATGTTCCCCGGCCGCGAAGAGGCATCGATCATCGGTGACCTGCTGGGCGTAGCGCTCGACGAGCTGGATGCCGCATTTCCTTATGTGCGCGGTAACCGCGTTGTCACGAGTGACGAGTTCGGCGATCCGATCTACGAAGATGACGGTCAGGCACCGCGTTTTCGGGATCTGACCGCAAAGTACTCACGCCTGCTGGAAGGGGAGGTCGATCAGTAGCCGAGCTGCGCCCGCACCACGTTCTCGAGCGGCTGACCAGCGAGGTAGCGACGCATGTTTTCGAAAACCAGCTCCAGCGTCATCTGCACATAAGCGTCGCCATCGTCCGCCGACACGTGGGGGGTGACGATCAGGTTAGGCGCTTGCCACAACGGCGAGCCCGGCGGCAGCGGTTCCGGATCGAACACATCGATTATCGCCCCGCCGATGTGGCCGGATTTCAGATTATCGATCAGCGCATCGTAATCCATCGTGCCGGCGCGCCCGACATTGATGATGCCCGTGCCCTTGCCGAGCAACGACTGTCGCCGGCGACTCAAAAGGTTGCGTGTCTCAACGGTCAGCGGCGTCGCCATGAACACGAAGTCCGCGCGCGGCAGCACCCGATCCAGCTCGCTCGACGTATACATCTCATCAACTTCGATGGCGGGATTGCCGTGACGGCTGACCCCGATCACATGCAACCCGATGGCCTTGCACTGTTTTGCCGCGCCGCGACCGATGTGGCCGGTGCCGATAATCACCACCGTTTTCCCCGCGATTGGCGTTGAATACAGTGACTCCCAGCGCGCTCGCTGCTGATTGCCGATGATCGCGGGCATGTGATTGTGCAGCATTAACACACCCATCAGGCCGAATTCGCCGCCCTTGGCGGCGTGCGCGCCGCGGTTGTTCACCACCGTTACCCCGTCCGGGAGCCAGTCCATGGGACACAAATGCTCGACACCGGCGCCGATGATGTGAATCCACTGCAGGTTGGGCGCCACACGCGACAGGTTCGCGGTCGGTAAATCCCAGGTCACCAACACCTCGGACGTCTGCATTGATTCTTCGAAGTGATCCAGATCCCAGTCGATGCACACGTCGAGATGTTCAGCCACGTCCGGATACGCCCGCGCCACTGCGTCGAAACGCTCGCGCGTGATAGTAAAAACTTCCTCGCCCTCCGGGGTCGGCGGAAAGGTGTCCGCTGAGGCGTGATTGTTCTTGATGTGAAGCTTGATCGTACGATCAGCAGCGTTACTCACGGCGCCGTACTCGCGGGCAGACCATGTTTCTCGATCGCGCGCATCCTGTCACTGACCATGGCAAGCCGCTCGGCTTCCGGCAATCCGTCGGCCGCGTATTGTGTTTTCATGAGCGCGTGCGCAAGCCTGCTCAGGAATTCGGCTTCGTCATTGCTTTTCCGCGGCATCCTGAGCACCGTGTCGCCGCCATACGTGGGAACCGGATTTTGAGCGAAGTCGCTCACATGCATGGGCTTCTCGCCGGCCGCGACTTTGCGGATCTCGCTGCGCAGTTTGCGCCGCATAAGCGCTATGCCCTTGTCGGACGGCGCAAGATTTTCGTTGTCGTGTATCGTGATACGGCCCATGCCTTCCGTTGCTTCGGCGTCCGCCGGAAAGCGCTGCTTGTGGTCGTACGCACGATCGAACACTTCCCCCTGTTCGATCAGTTCCGGCCCTTCCGCCGTGTTGTATTCCTGTGGGTCGCCGCGCTCGCCGAAATTTGCCCACGCAAAGCACACCGTCTCCTCGTCATCGAGCGGCACGACCCAGCGCGTAAAGGCGCTGCGGCCATAGTAACGCTGTTTGGTGCCGTCAGTCGCGAACGCGGCGCCGGCCTGCGTAAAATTTGGCAGCACCAGTTCGTTAACGCGAAACCACACGTTGTCCCCAACGCGACGTGTGTTCGCGCCGAGCAGCCAGGCGTCGCGCTCGAAAAAATCCATCTCCCCGACCTCGCCGAACTCGGCGGAGAACTGGACGCGGCTGATATTGGAATGCAGGAAGCTCGTGTGGATGGGATCGACGATAGCGTCGAGCACCTGCAGCCAGTTGCAATGAAAAGGCGCCTTGTACGGCACCATCTCCATGCCGGGAAGCTCGAATGCGTCGTAGACGGGAAACCTGGGCATCAGATCGACAGGCCCCATGTACGCGAACACCAGCCCCTTGTATTCGAATGCCGGGTAAGCGCCCAATCGCACGTGGCTCTTGAGCCGCTCAGCCGCGGCCTGCGGCTGGCCCGGCGCGTCGAGCAACGTGCCATCCACATCGAAATGCCAGCCGTGGTAGCAGCAGCGGATACCGCGTTGCTCGCAAGTGCCGAACTCCAGGGATGCGCGGCGATGCGGGCAGCGCTTGTGGACGAGGCCAACGCGCCCGCCGAGGTCGCGAAACAGGACAAGTTCCTCGCCGAGGATTCGCGTCGCGACCGGCAGTTCACCGATCTGCGCGCCGATCCCCACCGGCTGCCAGTAACGGCGTAGATACTCACCGCAAGGCGTGCCCGGGCCGACGAGCGTGAGTTCGTCGTCGGCTTCGGCGGCGAGGCGCGTGTCATACCCGCGATAAGAACCGGCGCCGAAACTCGCGGGATCGGGCGCCGATGCACTTCCTGTTGCGTCGGTGTTCATACCTGCAAAATTAGCAGCCCGCCCCCGTGGCCGCAAACTCCAGCCCGGATATTGCACGAGGAAATACAGCCCGTATTCCGCTCGATCAGAAAATCCGTTGTGAATTCAAGTCTCTGCGAGATCATCTCGCCCCGTGGCGAGAAATGCGGGCTAGCCCGCATTTCTCACCAGGATTTGGAATTTTGGGGCAAGCAGGCTGCGCATGTTGGACGCCCGGCCGCCGGAGCATAGCCGGCCCTATCGTCCAAGGCCGCGCGTCCAAGATGCGCTGCCTGCTTGTTCCAAAAACCAAATAGGACAGTGTGTCGCACCGCTACCACCTGTACATAGAGGCCAAGATGTTGAATAT
>JBPCXK010000066.1:0-3271 GCA_051008635.1 Gammaproteobacteria bacterium | reverse complement strand
TCACCGAGTCGCGTGGGCGCGTTGTCCGGCTGCGGTTGGAAGGAACCACCGTCCATGTGTCGGAGAAGGCGGTGAACTTCCACTTGCGGGGGATGCGGTATCGCAAGGACGGGCTTCCCGGGAAACGTCAGGAATATTTGGTGCTGAGCGCGGAGAACGACTTAGAATAGGGGCGAATCGGCAGAGAAAGGCATTCGAATTAGACACGATCTGGACACGGTGCCTTTTTAATCCATTGAAAAATAAGGAAAGACCGAGGGTTCGAATCCCTCCCTCTCCGCCAATACCGCGTCGCTAAATTACACGCGTCTTTCACTAGGGCTCTTGGGATTCGAACCCCCGGAAAAACAAGCTGGTTCGACAAAATCGCCTGGAGCGATTTTGAACGGCTGCAGGGCGGAGCGCAGGGATGCGCGGAGTAATCCCTCCCTCTCCGCCATTCATGTTCGAATTTCTACCTCGCGTTCGATCTCGCGGCCACGCTCGCGCTTGGTGACCTCCAGGTCATACTTTGCCTGAATGCCGAGGAAGATGCCCTCGCTGATTCCGAAGTAACGAGCCAGGCGCAAGTCGGTATCGGCGGTCACCGCGCGCCTGCTATTGACGATGTCATTGATGCGCTGTGCGGGGACGTTGATCGCTTTTGCGAGCCGATACCCTGACAAGTTCATCGGCTTCATAAAATCCTCGCGCAACACGTCGCCTGGATGTATAGGCTTTAGTCGGCTCATCATTTTTCCTCAGTTGTGATAATCCACAATCTCTACGTTCGAAGCATCACCGTCATTCCAGATAAAGCAAATACGCCATTGGCGATTGATCCTGATGCTGTGCTGTCCACGACGGTCGCCCTTGAGGGCTTCTAGCTGATTGGCCGGTGGCACGGCCAAATCATTGAGCCGCCGCGCCTGATCCAGATAGATCAGTTTCCGCCGGGCCGTGTTTTGGATATCCGGTGGCAGGCGACGCGACCGTTGGCCGTTGAAAATCTTCTCGGTCTCCTCGTCCCTGAAACTCTCGATCATGATTGATCATATCACACATGATTAATCACGAGAAACGTGATTATTTTGACTGCCGTAATTAGCTCCGCCGGCCCGCCTCTGCGCACGCCTCAGTCAACGACATGCACCTCGCGCGAGAAATCCGTCAGGCAGACGCAGTCGCGTTCGCGGACATGGATCGTCTCGCTCAGCTCCATACCCCAACCCTCCATCCACATGCCGAGAATAATGTGCACGACTGCATTTTCGGGCGCTGGCGTGTCCTCGCCGGGTCGGAAGCTGAGTGTGTGTTTCCCCCAATCGGGCGCGTAGCCGACGCCAATCGAGTAGCCGATACGGCTTTTCTTCTCTAGTCCATAACGGTCGAGCACGTGCTGCCAGGCGGCGTGAACGTCGCTACACGGTACACCCGCCATGAGGGTGTCGAGCACCGCCTCGAGCCCCTCTTCGACCGCTTTGGCGGTATCGGTCAGCCGTTGTGGCGGCTTGCCGAGATGCGCCGTGCGCGCAAGCCCCGCGTTGTAGCGTTTGCGGCATCCGCCGAGCTCGAATGCGACGGCCTGATCGCGCTCGAACGGCGCGTCGGTCCACATGGGATGCGCGGTCGAGGCGGCTTCGCCGGCGAGCACCAGCGGATACAACGCAGTCATGTCGCCACCGAATTCGGGTGTGCCCCGAATTTGCGCGGCCAGCGCTTCTGCCATGATGTCGCATTGACGTTGTCCCGGCTGGAGCTTGTCGAACACGGTCTGCATGGTGAGGTTGGCGATGACCGCCGCTTGTCTCAGCATTTCGATTTCCGCCGGGCTTTTGGTGACTCTGACCCAGTTGACCAGCAGGTCGGCATCGATCCACTTTGCGTCCGGCAGCCTGGATCGCAGACGGTGCAGTGACTTAGGCGAGAAATAGTAGACATCGCTTTCATAGCCGAATGTTTTGCCGCCGAAGCCATTCGACTTCATCCAGTCGCCCAGAAATTCAGTCGGGTGTACGCCTTCCTTCTGCACCAGATGTTCGGGGAAAGGAAGCAATTGCTCAGGCTGAAGGTAGGTCGTAAAAGATGCGGCGCCGGCATCCATTTCACGCCCAAACCAGATCGGGTTATCGTCGAGTGGCACGACAAGCAATTGCGGCGTGTAGAACGACCAGGCGTCGTAACCGGTTAGCCAATTGATGTTGGTCGGATCGCCAATCACCATCGCACACAACTTACCCATACCATCGCCGTGCGCGTCGCCTCCTTTCTGGAGCGCCAGGGGTTGTTGGAGCGCGATGCCGAGAATAGCTATCTCGTATCCGATGGCGCCGATGAGGGGCTGATGAATCAACTGCTCGGGCATTCGATTACCTATCGCATTGCCGTGGGGCCCCAGCAAGGGCGCAAAGTGCTGACGTTACAAACCTTGCCAGCCTGCGATCCGCGCGAGCGGCTCGAGAACACGGTGGGCAAGGTAGCCGGGTTCTCGCTGCATGCCGGCGTAGCCACCAATGCGCACCAACGCGACAAACTGGAACGCTTGTGCCGCTACATCACAAGACCGCCCGTATCTGAGCAACGTTTGTCGCTGAGCTCGCAAGCTAAGGTGCGCTATGAGTTGAAAACACCCTACCGCGACGGCACCACCCACGTCATCTTCGAGCCCTTGGACTTCATCGCCACACTCGCCGCCTTGGTGCCCAAACCGCGGGTGAACCTGACTCGCTTCCACGGTGTGTTCGCACCCAACAGCCGCCATCGTGTGCGGGTGACGCCTGCAAAGCGAGGTAAAGGTAACAAGACCCGAGCGCCTGATGAGCCGCAAGACCAAACCCCAGCCGAACGCCGCGCGGCCATGACTTGGGCGCAGCGTCTCAAGCGGGTTTTCAATATTGACATCGAAACCTGCAGTGAATGCGGCGGCGCCGCCAAAGTGATCGCCTGCATTAAAGATCCGCTGGTCATCGAGAAGATACTCACCCACCTGAACGAAAAAGCTGCTGCTGCACAAACGGGGGTGTTGCCACAAGGCCGGGCACCGCCGCAGGCTGACTTGTTCGGCTGACCCGAACAAACAACCCTTTCAACTCAAGTTGCTGCTACCCAAGCGACAGGGGTTGCTGTCGGCCTGAGGGCAAGAACTCGGCTAAAGCAGGGAAATATTCCACCAAGGGCGGCACAATTCAGCAAGATTTCGCAACGATCTGCACGAAAATCGAGGCGAACAGCCGTCTAATAACCGCGGACTTCAGTGGATAGGGCTTTTATTGTTCTTATACCCTGCCATTGC
>JBPCXK010000065.1:0-3499 GCA_051008635.1 Gammaproteobacteria bacterium | reverse complement strand
TGCTGGCGCTGCCCGCCGGAAAGCTCACCCGCGGCCTGGCGCCGCTTGTCTTTGAGTATCGGGAACAGCCCGAAGATCTGGTCCATGGTTTCTTCGATATCGTCACGCCGCAGATAGGCGCCCATTTCCAGGTTCTCCTGAACCGTCATGCCGACGAAGATGTTGTTGGTCTGCGGAACGAAGGCAATGCCTTCGGCCACGCGGTCCTGCGGGGACAGCGCCGTGATGTCTTTGTCGTCCAGCGTCACATGCCCTTCACGAAGTTTCAGCATGCCGAGCATGGCCTTCATCGCGGTCGACTTACCCGCGCCATTCGGACCGACGATGACCGCGATTTCACCCTGGTCGACGCCGACAGTACATCCTCTCAGGATATCGGCGCCGCCGTATCCGCCGGTCATGTTCTCACCGATGAGGTAGGTCATGCGCGCTTTTGACCGCGGCCCAGATACGCCTCTATGACTTGTTCGTTGGACCTGACTTCTTCAGCGGTGCTCTGTGCGAGCAACGCGCCTTCTGCCATGACGATCACGGGATCGCAAAGCCGAGCGATGAACTCCATGTCGTGCTCGATCATGCAGAACGTGTAGCCGCGCTCCGCGTTCAGCCGCAAAATTGCATCACCGATGTCATTGAGCAGCGTGCGGTTCACGCCGGCGCCCACTTCGTCCAGCAACACCACTTTGGCGTCGACCATCATGGTCCGGCCGAGCTCCAGTAGTTTTTTCTGTCCGCCGGAAAGATTGCCGGCCAGCTCACCGGCCACGCCAGTAAGATTCAGAAACTCGATTACCTCTTCGGCTTTGCCGTGGATCTCCTTTTCTTCCTTGCCTACCCGGCCCCTTTGGAACCAGGCGCCGAGCAGCCGCTCGCCCGATTGCGCCGCGGGCACCATCATCAGGTTCTCCATGACGGTCAGGCGCGCAAATTCATGGGCAATCTGAAAGGTCCTGAGCAGGCCCTTGGCGAATAGCTGATGCGGTTTGAGGCCGGTAATGTCCTCGTCATCCAGGTAAATGTGGCCGGAGGTCGGCCGATAAAGACCGGCAATGATGTTGAACAGCGTGGTTTTGCCGGCGCCATTCGGTCCGATCAGACCGGTAATGGCGTTTGCGCCGATTTCAATCGACACATCATCTACGGCCCGCAGGCCGCCGAAGCGAAGTGAGACAGATTCAGCCCGGATCATTCCTCGCCACTCGAACCTGAGGCGTGTTATGTATTATAAGGAGTATGTTTAGTCGAGTTTCGCCGTTCAGCCCACGGCTGTCTAGCGTACCGCCGCTGTGATACAAAGCGCTGAAGTCTGAAAAACGGGGTATTGTCGCGATGTCTGAGGTGAGCGAAAGCAACTATCGCGGCTGAAGCCACTCCCACAGCAGTGCCCTGGACAGCCAAATGAGGATCCAGAGCGAGGGCGAGGTTAACGATTCGGATGCGCAAACATCGTGAAGGTCAGTGCCAGTGCGGGGCGATCCGGTACCGCCTAATCGGCGAGCCGATGGTTTTGTATGTGTGCCACTGCCTACATTGCCAAAAACAGTCTTCGAGTGCCTTCGGCATGTCGCTGATTGTCGAGCCGGAGACGTTTGAGATTGTGTCCGGAGAGCCGCGGCAGTGGCGCACTGCGGGAGACAGTGGCGTGGTGAAGGTTTGCGCGTTTTGTGGCGATTGTGGTACGCGTATCTATCACGGCTCGGGCGACCCTTCGGAACCTGTCAGCATTAAGGCAGGTACGCTCGACGATCTGACCGGGCTGGAACCGGTTGCGCATATCTGGACCAGTCGCGCTCTGCCGTGGGTCACGATAGACCGCGACAAGTATGTGTGCTTTGATGAAGAACCGTCGGATGAATTCGACCGGCAATTTCGTCGGTCTCGAAATCAGCGCGAAACGCGTGAATAAACTTCACTCGCTAATGTGCTACTCCCTAGGGGGTACGTCTAACGAGCAATTGACGCTCAAAACCGGCACGGACAATCATCGCTCGCTTTGAATACGGACCTCATCTTCAAGGAAGCTCGTCTCAATGGCGCTCCCAACAAGCACTAAATACATCATTGTCGGCGCCGGAATTCACGGCCTGAGCACGGCCTACCACCTCGCGTTGCAGCTTAAGGCGCGCGGGACCGGCAGCGGCGAGGACATTCTCGTAGTCGATAAAACATCGATCGGCGCGGGGGCTTCAGGCATCGCCTGCGGCGTCGTCCGCAACAATTATTTTCAACCCGCCATGCGTGAGCTGATGGCGCAATGCGTGTCGGTCTGGGAGAGCGATCCGAAGGCCTTTGCCTACCACCCCGTTGGCTACATGCAGATCAGTCCGGAGTGTATGCGTGAGGATGTCGCCAGCATCGCCGAACAGCAGAAGCTGATCGGATACGAGTCCGTGTTCGTCGAAGGGGAGAGGGCATCGGCCGAGTACATGCGCGGCCTTTTTAACGACTGGCGCGCGCAGGGCATCACGTCGGTGTTGCACGAAAAGCGCGGCGGCTATGCCAACAATACCAAGTCGCTCTACGGGCTGGCCGGCAAGGCTGAAGCCGAAGGCGTGCGCATTTTGACGGGTATCACGGTAGCCGGCTTCAAATCCGGCAACGGCAGCGGCGCAGTAACAGCGGTCGAGACCAATCGCGGCGACATCGCTTGCGACTATGTGATTTTCGCAGTCGGGCCGTGGATGAAAAACGCATGGGATATGCTCGAGCTGCCGAAGACGATCAGCATCAAGGGGCCTGATGGCAAACTACATAATAATGTGCCGATGTGGGTGTTCTGGTCCTTGCAGGAAGGCACGCTCGGCGTGGATCCGGATCTGCAGAAGACCAATGACGGCAAGCTCCCACCCGTCGTGCATGTGGATTCCGACGCGCCGCTGTACTCAGATGTCGACGGGTCGCTGATAAGCGATCAGATGTGGGGCATCTACTACAAGCCCGACTTTCATTTCGGTGGAGTGCAAGGCGGCGCTGCGCCTTTCAAAGTGCGGACTGACCCGGACAAAGTCAATGTCGATCCTTACGGCACGGAATCTCCGGAATATGTGGTCGACGACAACTTCGCGCACATGTGGTGCTCGGCGCTCGCCCATTGCCAGGAGCGATTCTCCGGTCAGGTCGTGAAGTACAGGAAGGAGCCGTCCGGCGGCATCGGCGCGTTTACGCCCGACAGTTTTCCGGTGTTCGATGTATTTCGCGAGAATTGCTACATCATCGCGGACTCCAACCACGGCTACAAAATGATCGGCGTTGGCAAGCTGGTCGCCGACGAGATCTGCGGCGACTCCAGTGCGTTGCTCGACCCGTTCAGATTCTCGCGCTACACGGAAGGCAGGCTGCATCCGGTATCGAACAGCCCGTTTCCGTGGAGCTAGCCCGCATTTCTCACCACGATGACGGCGCTGGCTTGATCTTTGGTTCCACAACGCATTTTCTTCTTCTCGGAAATACGACCTGTATTCCTCGTTTCAGAAAATGCCTTGTGAAATCAAATCTCTGC
>JBPCXK010000064.1:0-6298 GCA_051008635.1 Gammaproteobacteria bacterium | reverse complement strand
GGTGTGCTGGAGCTAACGGCCCAGGCGCGCCAGATCACGGAATACACGTTCAACGGTTTCGAGGCGTTTACCGCCGCCACCGTGCTCTACCTGTTGGTCACGTTTGTAGTTATCAGTTTGCGATGTCGCGTGGGGACGGCGCAGCAGTCAGTTGCAGAATACTGTGCCTGACTTCCCGGCTCAGCAATAAATCCACGTCCTGGTTGCGTGCGCCGGCCAGTGAGTCGAGCGAGAGTTGTCCGTTTTCGTCGATGGTGAGTACGCCCTGCTCATGCAGGGTGTCGATGAAATTCCGGAATAGCGTTTTGTCGAAGAACTCCGGCGAGTTGAAGCCATATAAGCGCGACATGCGCTGCGCGACCAGATGACTTTGTTCTTCGAGTTCCTCGCGGCTGATGCTGCCGCTGCGATGCAGCAGCGCCAGCATCAGATAATAGCGCTCCAGCGCGGGCAGAATAGCCTTGGCGAGTGTGAATAACTGCAGGCCTTCGAGGCTTGCGCCGGATGGGCGGCTCAGGTCTCCGTTCGGGTCGCGCGTGAGCAGGTTCAGGTCCTGCATGGCGCTCGCGCAGTGCGTGAAAGCCGCGTCGATGTCGTCGTCGTTCCACTGCAAAAACAGCTCGGTCCGCAAATACGGATACGCGAGCTTGATCAGTTCCAGCGCTTTCGGTGCCGGCAGACGGCGGTTGTTGAGAAAGCAGCACGCGATCAGCGACGGCAACGCGAACAAGTGCAGAATGTTGTTGCGAAAGTAGGCGAGCAGTATCGCGTTTTTGCCTTCGGCGGCAACGAGGTCGCCCAGCGGATGCGCGTGACGCGTGACAAAGCCCATTTGCTCGCCGTTGGCGATCATTTGGCTCGCATTCAGCTCCGGTAACGTGACGCGCGCGGAGTAGGGGGCATGGGCTAACAGCTTCAGGTAGATGTCGAGTTGCGCGGCCAGCTCGGTTTCCGCCATTGCCTGGCGCGCCGTGGACAGCAGGGCGAGACTCAGGAGGTTGATGGGGTTGACCGCCACCGCGGCATTAATGTTGACGATGATGCGCCGGGCGAGATCGTCGACCACCGGCGCCAGCCACTGCGGGCGTTCGTCCGCGGCGGGGCGTTGCTCGTGCCAGGCCGGTCGTACGCTGTCGAGAACGTCCGTCATGTAGATCGGTTCACCGAAGCTGACGTAGACCTTGCCGAATTCGCTCTTGAGGTCTTTCAAGGAGCGCAGCAACGCGCCCCACGATTCCTTTTCTTTCGGCTTGCCGCTCAGCTCGCCGACGTAGGTCTCGCCCTCCAGCAGTTTTTCATAACCGATATAGGTAGGGATAAACACCACCGGGCGGCGCGAATCGCGCAACACGCTCTGCGCGGTCATCGCCAACATGCCGGGGCGCGGCTTGAGCGAGCGGCCGGTGCGGCTGCGCGTGCCTTCGACGAAGTATTCGATCGACACGCCCTTGCGCAGGTTGATGAACAGATACTCGCTGAAGATCGCCGCGTAAAGCGGATTACCCTTGAACGTACGACGCAGAAAGAACGCTCCGACGCGGCGCAGGATTGGACCGAGCAGCGGCAGGTTCAGGTTGACCCCGGCGGCGACGTGCGGGGGCACGAAACCGTTGTGGTAGAGCACGTAGGACAGCAGCAAGTAGTCGATATGACTGCGATGACAGGGCACGTACACCACGGCGTTGCCCGGTATGGTCTGCTGCAGGCTTTCGAGGTGACTGACCCTGACACCGTCGTACAACCTGTTCCACAGCCGCGCCAATATGCGATCGACGAGGCGTACGGTTGGGTAAGAATAATCGGCGGCGATTTCATAGGCGTATTTCCTCGCCACGGCTCTTACTTTGCCGACGGGGATGTTTTTCTCCTGTGCCTCGCGTTCGATGGCCGTTTGCGAGACCTTGCTGTCGAGCAGGCTGCTGATCACGGTGCGGCGGTGCGAAAGGTCGGGGCCGATGGCGGCCACGCGTTGACGGCGAAAATAAATGCGTAGCACGCGATAGAGTTTGCGCACCGTAAGGCCACGGTCCAGCCCTTCGTCGATGAGTTGTTTGACATTGACAGGCTGGCCGAACTGAACAAACGTGTGCCGCCGATGGATCAGAATCATGAAGAACTTGCGCACCCGGCCGACGACCCGCCAGCTGTCGGCGAACATGATCTTGAACCAGCTCCGCTCCTTGTCCGGTGAGCGGCCCCAGAACACCGAAACCGGTATGATCTGCACTGCGAGCGTGGTGTCGTCCTGCATAGCGCTCACGATGCGTTCCAGATGTGGCGGCGCCGAGCGCGACTTGACACGACGGAACCGTTGCTTTTGAGTCGCGCTCAGGGAAAACATGGATCGCTTCAGGGCGAGGTTACCGAGCTTGAGCGGCGCGGCGGGCAAGGGCAGACCCGTGTCGATGCAGGTTTGCTCGGCGACCACCAGATTTGCCAGGGAGCGCGATTCCAGCACGTAACAAACGGGCTGATGCGGTGCGATGCCGAGGCTGGCGAGATCCTCGGGCAGCACCTTGCTGCGTACCCACGCGAGCAACAGCTTGCGCAGCAGCCACAGACCGAGGTTGTCGAGGCCGAGCCATATGCTCATGTGTGTGCAAAACCCCCAGAAAGAGTGCGAAAGCATGCAAGAAAGGGCGCTGCGGGGCAATGGACAAGACAGTCCGCCACCCGCGCGGCGACGGTGAAGTACAATGCCGATATTCAAGCACCCGAGGAGGCGACACCTGGCCAGCCCGCATGTTCACGTCGATACAACTTCGCGAGCTGACGCTCGCAGCGTATGCTTGATCATCCGCGCCGGCCATTGCATCCGGGCCACGAACCGGGCGGATAGATCGGCCACGCAAAGCCGTATTTGCGTCGTCGGTCGTGGGCGCGCGACGAGGTATTCACCGGGCGCGGCGCGAGCCGCTGAAACCGAACCGGCCGCATCCAGACGCGGTCTGCTCACGTATATAGCGGTGGACCACCGCCAATCGGAATAGGGATCTCTCATGCTGATCAAACGCAAATCACCGCTTAACATCAAACCTTCGGAAATAACCGACAAATCCGTATATCTTGCGCGTCGCAAATTCATGCGAGAGGCGGCGGTGTTGAGCGCGGCAGCGGCGGTGACGCCCGGTCTCTTCGCGCCCGGGCGCGCGCAGGCTGGCGAGAAACTGGCTGGTGTGGTCAAGAGTACCTATTCGACCGATGAGGAATTGAATTCGCTCGAGGACATTACGTCGTACAACAATTTCTACGAGCTGGGCACGCACAAAAGGGACCCGGCGCGTAATGCCGACAGGCTCAAGACCAAACCCTGGTCGCTCTTGGTCGAGGGCGAGTGCGACAAGCCCGGAACCTACGATCTCGAAGACATTATCAAACCGCATCAACTCGAAGAACGCATCTATCGCTTGCGTTGCGTGGAGGCCTGGTCGATGGTGGTACCGTGGGTAGGGTTTCCGCTGGCCGATGTGATCAAGCGCTTCGAGCCGACGGCGAACGCCAGGTACGTGGCGTTCGAGACGATTTACGATCCGGAAAACCTCCCTGGTCAAGTAAGGCCGGTGCTGGGCTGGCCCTACGTCGAGGGGCTGCGGATGGATGAGGCTATGAATCCGCTCACGATCTTCGCAGTCGGTTTGTACGGCGAAGTGCTGCCAAACCAAAACGGCGCGCCCATCCGGCTGGTCGTGCCGTGGAAATATGGGTTCAAGAGCATCAAGTCTATCGTCAAGATGAGCTTCACGGAGGACGAACCGCCGACCTCATGGAACAAGTCCGCGGCCAGAGAGTACGGCTTCTATTCGAACGTCAATCCGCAAGTCAGCCACCCGCGGTGGAGTCAACGCCGCGAACGCCGTATCGGTGAGCTGTTCAAACGCGAGACGCTGATGTTCAACGGCTACGCCGAGCAGGTGGCGCATCTGTACGACGGCATGGACCTCAAGAAGTTCTTTTGACCCGTATGACACAGGACAAACTCATCCGTTGGTTCGCCAAGCCGCTCGTGTGCGCGCTCGGGCTGACGCCGCTCGGCCTGCTCGTGTGGTATGCCTTCACGGGCCAGCTGAGCGCCAACCCGATCGAAGATATCACGTTCGAGACGGGCGAATGGACGCTGCGCTTCTTGCTCATCACGCTAGCCATCACGCCGCTGCGTCGAATCACGGGCTGGAACTGGCTGATCCGCTTTCGGCGCATGCTGGGCCTGTTCGCGTTTTTCTACGTGTTGTTGCATTTCGTCATCTACATCTGGCTGGATCAGTCCTTTCTGCTCGGTGAAATCGTCCTCGACATCGCGCAGCGGCCGTTCATCACTGTCGGATTCCTGAGTTTTGTGTTGCTCATTCCCCTGGCTGCAACATCCACACGTGGCATGGTGCGCCGCCTGAAGAAGCGCTGGATTCAGCTCCATCGCCTCGTCTACGTCTGCGCCGCGCTCGGCGTGTTGCATTTCTGGTGGTTGGTGAAGGCGGATATCACAGAGCCGGCTCTCTACGCGGCTATTCTCGCGGCGCTACTCGGGTATCGGTTTTTCTGGTCCACCAGGCGAAAACTGCCGTCCTCCGTGTCTGCCCAGTCTCTGTCCCCAACAGGTCCGCAGACCGTTTCTGTAAGGAAATATTGCCACTGGTCGGAAATAGGGCGCCCGAACAGCGAAAGGCTTACAATTCGCAGTTCGGCCGTTACAATTGCGGCCAGGACAGACTAGTGCAGGTTATTACGGGGTCTGTCACATCATGCAGCCGGGATATGGGTTACAAATTTGGCTCTGCGCCGGAGCATCCTTCCTGACCGAGGCGGCGACGGGCCCGCATGGATGCGGGATGACCACTACGCTAGCCCGTATTTCTCACCACGATGACGGCGCTGGCTTGATTTTTGAATCCACAACGAATTTTCTTCTTCTCGGAAATACAGCCCGTATTCCGCTCCTTCAGAAAATCCGTTGTGAATTCAAATCTCTGCGCGATCATCTCGCCCCGTGGTGAGATATGCGGGCTAGGGGTTCGGCCGGCTGCAATGCTGCGTTATTGAACCCTCGCGAAGGAAATGAGTCATTGGTAAAGGAATGAGTGCCGACTACTTTGGGTTCCGATCAAGTCCGTTCAGCGCTTCGGACGATCCCGACGCCCTGTTTTTCAGTGAGGCCTATGAGCGTGTATACGCCGAGGTTATCAACGGCGTGCGCGAGCGCAAACAGCTCATATTGCTCACTGGTCCGGCCGGGAGCGGTAAGACCACACTCATCAATCGCCTGGCCGCCGAGCTGACTGCAGACACGCGCTCTGTGCAGCTCAACGGCAGCGATTTCAGCCAGGCGCCTTCGGCCGGGAACGGCCATGATCCCGCAGAGCGCAACAGCCGCAAAATCCAGGTCATCACCGATTTTTTGATCGCGCAAGCGCAGAGCGGCGGCAATACCGCGTTGCTCTTCGACGACGCGCACCTGCTCGAAGAGTCGATTCTCACCGCTCTGATGCCGCTGCTCGACTCCCACCAGCAGGGCCAGGCGGGCGTGCCTATGGTTTTGTTCGGCAGCGAATCGCTACGGGACAATTTACGTCAGCCTGGTCTCGAGGGGTTCCTGGGCGCAGAGATGGTCGACTGCGCGCTCAACGGCCTGTCCGAGGAAGATGTCGCCAGTTATGTGCAAAAGCGCTTGCGCGCGGTCGGCTACGAGGGCGAGGGTTTGTTCTCTGCCGATGCCGTCAAAAGGCTCGCGCATCATTCGAACGGGCGCCCGCATCTCATTAACGTAGTTGGGGAGACGGCCCTACTTCACGCTCATCTCGACAAGGCCGAAGTTGTCAGCGAGCAAATCGTGGACAAAGCCGCCACAGCCGCGTTGCACGAGGTGAGCGCGGAACCCGACCGGACACTAGCGATTGATCCCGCGGCTGCCGGCAATGAGGAGCAGGGTCCGGTCACGCAGCTCTTCAGGATAACGCGCGAGGATATCCTGCGCGACCGGGCGCTGAAGGAGCTGTACGCCGCCGAAAGGCAACGAGATGAAGCGGCAGAGGACGAGGACGACGCGGACGAAGCGGCGCAGGGCGAGCCGGCACACGACGAAGTAGCGGAACGTGAGGTTATAGAAGAAGCTTCAGGCGACGAGGCAGTAGAAGACAAATCGTTGGAGGCCGTGCACTCGACTGAAGAGGACGACGTCGTTGCCCGGCCTGACGATCCATTCTCCGGCGTATACGATGATGAAGACCACCGCGGCGACTACGAGGACGAGGAGGATGAACGCTTTGCCGGCGACAACGGCGAGGAAGACGCGTTCTGGGATGATGAC
>JBPCXK010000063.1:0-7694 GCA_051008635.1 Gammaproteobacteria bacterium | reverse complement strand
GATGACGAGCCCTCGCTTGATCTTTGATTCCACAACGCATTTTCTTCTTCTCGGAAATACGACCTGTATTCCGCTCCGTCAGAAAATGCCTTGTGAAATCAAATCTCTGCGCGATCATCTCGCCCCGTGGTGAGAGATGCGGGCTAGCGAACCCCACCAGCTCAGGTCGCTTGAGTCCATTGGCGGGATCCGCATCCAAGCCGGCTCCGCCGCGGAGGCTCCCCACGGGTGATGTCGTTGATTGTCGTGACACCCCGCCACCGGCGCCCCTGCTCGAAGAGAATCGACATTTCGAGAAAATTCCCCAACCGGGTTTGGCGTCGGCCCCCAAGCTCGGCGTATACTCTGCCGCGGCCGGCGGTCTCGCCAGTCTCCGCCACGAACCTCAAGAACAACACGAATGCCAGTCATTGTTCAGCTGATTCTAGCCCTGGTGGTGATCGTCATCGCCGCGGAGATCTTCACCAACGCGCTGGAACATCTCGGCGAAAAGCTGGGGATCTCCGAAGGCGTCACGGGCTCGCTGTTCGCGGCCGTGGGCACGGCCATGCCCGAAAGCATGGTCCCGATACTCGCGTTGCTGGCGGGCACAGCCAACCCCGAAGTGAATCACGCCATCGGTGTCGGCGCGATCCTCGGCGCACCACTGATGCTGTCCACACTGTCACTGTCCATAATGGGTATGTCCGTGTTCAGGCAACGCGGCGCAGCGGGGCCGCTGAACCCGGAGCGTAGCGGGCTTTCGCGCGATCTCAATTTCTTCCTGCTCGCCTTTGCGGTCGCCGGGATCGCGCTGATACTACCCAAACAGCCCGCGCTTTCCATCGCGCTGGCCCTGGGCCTGCTGATCATCTACTTTTTCTACATTTTGTTGACGCTGAAGGCATCCGCTCAACTGGTCGAGAACGGGCATGCCACCGAGACCGAACGGCCACTGTTTTTGAGCTATATCAAACTGCCGGACAACTACGCGACCATTGTTGCGCAGTTGATTGTCGGGCTGGGGCTACTGATAGGTGGCGCCAAAATGTTCGTCCACGCGGTCGAACATGCGTCAGCCATACTAGGCGTCTCAGCCCTGTTGCTCTCGCTGCTGATCATCCCCATCGCGACAGAGCTGCCCGAAAAGGTAAACAGCATTCTGTGGATACGCCGCCGTAGAGACACCCTGGCGTTTGGCAATATCTCGGGCGCGATGGTGTTTCAGGGCAGCGTGCTGCCCGCGATCGGCATCATGCTCACACCGTGGGCGCCAGACTACGAGGTCGTCTCAACAATTATCGTCGCCTACATCGCGACGTTGTGGCTGCGATTTCTCGTTCAGCGCGGGCAGTTGCGTGTGTGGCACCTGGGTGTTAACGGGGCGTTGTACGTGCTTTATCTGATTGCTGTGTTGGCGTAAGAAGACAAGGCAGAACCGTCACACGAGTGAGAGGTGAATCCGTAGGTTGGGCTGAGGAGCCTGCGACGAAGCCCAACGCTCACGTCTCCACTCGCATGGCGAACCCCATCATCAGGCCGCCGGTAGTTCAATGGGTAAAGGCAAAATCGCGTTGTCGTCAGGTCTGATGGCGTTAGTCGTCGTGTGTGTTTATCTGCTTAAGGAATCGTTCACGGATCAAGCGCGAAGCGTTAATGCAGAGCAAATCAATACCGCAGCAACCAATGGGGAAGCATCGATAGCCGGTGACAACTCCAGTCTGGAAGAAAGCGCCGATTCGACAGATACAGAACCTTCGCCATCCGACGAGTACCATGCTGACATCCCCGCGGCACCCAACAGAGTCGGGGATAGCATTCTTGTTTTCGGACGCGTTAGCGACAACGACAACTCCCCACTGGCTGATGTTTCGGTAGTAACCAGGAAGGGCTTTCACAAAACTGTCACGAACAACAGCGGCCGCTATCGGTTACCTATCCAGATACCCCGAGACAGCTATCAAGGATTGATATTTCTGCGCTCAGGCTACCAAGCGCGGAGAATCAGCATTCTCAAGAAGCAGATGGAGCATATGAATGAGATTGAACTTGATGCTGTCCTCGAGCCGACGCAAAGAACGGTTTCCGTCAGTGGTGTACTTCGAAATGAGGAGGGTCAGACGATTGAAGGTGAGCGAGTCAAGCTGTTGTCGCGAGCACTGAATGCCTACTACTTTGCTTTAACCAATGGGTACGGAGAATTCTATTTCGACGGAGTAAGAGTTGATCATCGCTATTCTCTGGAAGTGGATCGAACACCGTCCTACCAAGAATATAGCCTAGACAAACTCAACGTTACGCACAACACACCGCCGCTCGAAATCGTCCTGCAGGCAATTCATTTCGGCCGACTTTCCGGGAACATCGTTGACAGTGACGGAGCACCAGTGCCGAACTTGCCGATGCAAGTACTTAGCAGCACTGTGGCCGATGAGGAATACTCGATACTAAGTGATGGGTCCGGATTTTTTGAGCTGGAGGCAATTCCGTCCGGCACACTGCAAATCGTTCACCGCGCCAACCCGCATTTCAAGGTTTCCGGAATTGTGCTGGAGCCCGCATCGCACCAGCATGTTTTGATACATCTGGACATGGGGCAGCACTTGGTAGAAGGCCGCGTTGCTGACAACGATGGTGCGCCTGTAGCGGAGGCCCGAGTCACACTCACCGGGCTCCAGGTTAGTGGAGAGCTGGAGTACAAATCGAACCGATGGTTAAGCACAGACAGCGGGGGTTACTTTAGCTTCGATCGAGTTGGTGATGGAATGCATGGAATCACTGTACAAGCCAAGGGGCACAGGAAAAGCGAGACGAAATTTCCCGTAGGCAGGAGCAGCGCCTCGATTCATATCGTATTGTTACCCAGCTCCGACAACAACTGATTGTTCGCTGCCGAGGGAAGCTTCGCGCACATTGCCGCCGATCTTGTCTCATACAAACTTATTCTTGCGCGAGCGCTTAACTATTCTGGAAATGTCGTTTTCGGGTACGACGATGCCGTTTGTTGCGCGGCGATTTAGTTTGACATGTATCGACCACGTCGGGATACTCGCCGGTGGGCTGTGACCGATGGCTCAGGACATTAAGTATTGAATCTCAAAGCTATTTTGCTTTTCGCTCAGGAGGATTAGTTAGATGAAAAGATCTGTAAGATATTTGGCCGCCTGCATTGCTGGCCTCGCAATGACGGCTACTGCGCAGGCGGCCGACGTCGTCATCGGCGTACCAAACTGGCCATCTGTCAACGTAACGGCCAACGTGCTCAAGGTCATAATCGAGGACAATCTCGGCCTCGAAGTCGAGTTGCAAAATGGCACCAACCCCGTGGTATTCGAAGCCATGGACACGGGTAGCATGCACGTCCATCCGGAAGTGTGGCTTCCGAACCAGTCGAACTTGCACGACAAGTTCGTCAAGACCAAAGGCTCGGTGACGATGAACCCGAACGGCGTAGCTGCCTTTCAGGGGATGTGCGTGACCAAGCAGACCGCCGAGGAGCACGACGTCACCAAGATCTCGGATCTGACCGATCCCGACATGGCCAAGCTGTTCGACACCGACGGCGACGGCAAAGGCGAGATCTGGATCGGTGCATCCGGCTGGGCATCGACGAACGTCGAGAAGGTCCGCGCCAAGAGCTACGGCTACGACGAGACCATGAACCTGAAGGAGATGGACGAAACCCTGGCCTTGGCTGAGGTAGACAACGCGGTGGTCCAGAAGAAGCCGATCGTGTTCTTCTGCTACACGCCGCACCACATGTTCGCGCTGCACGAGCTGGTGATCCTGAAGGAGCCGAAGCACGACCCCGCCAAATGGAACGTCCTTCAGCCAACCGACGATCCCGACTGGCTGGCGAAATCGTCCGCGCCGGTGGCTTGGGACCTCGCTTATCTGCACATTCACTACGCAAGCGCTCTGGAATCCAGCCATCCCGAGGTGAGCTCTGTGCTGTCGAAGGTCAAGCTCGACACGGACACCGTTTCTGCCATGACCTTTGCCCTCGTGGTGGAGAAACAGGATCCGGCGGACTTTGCCAAGAAGTGGGTCGCGGATAACGCCGACCTGGTGGAGAAGTGGCTCAGATAGCAATGTAGAAAGCGCGGGTGACTCCGGGTTACCCGCGCGTCCTTCTGGCCGCTTGTTCTGCATGCCGCGGGATTGTGAAACGCGGAAGCCAGCGACGGGAAGGTCAGTATCTCAAGGGAAAGAGCGAGAGGGGGGCGTTCCCGTGAGTGAAGAACAAGTCATCAAGCTGGACGACGTCTGGAAGATCTTCGGCGAACGCGCCGAAGAGGCGATGCGGGCGGTCAAGGACGAGGGCCTGACCAAGCCTGAGGTCCTGGAAAGGTTCGCCTGCGTGGTCGGCATCGCGGAGTGTTCGTTCACAGTCAATCGCGGGGAGATCTTCTGCGTCATGGGGTTGTCGGGCTCGGGTAAGTCGACCATGGTCCGCCACCTCAATCGACTGATCGAGCCGACCGCCGGGAGCATCAGCGTACTCGGCCGGGACGTCATGGCGCTGGGCGATGAGGAGCTGCGCGAAATGCGAGCCAAGAACATTGGCATGGTGTTCCAGCACATGGCTCTGCTCCCTCACCGCACAGTGCGCGACAACGTGGCCTTTCCGCTGCAGGTGCGCGGCGAGCCGAAGTCCAGACGCTGGGAGGTCTCGCAGAGGTGTCTCAGCATGGTCAACCTGGATGGCTATGAGGACCGGTTTCCAAAGGAGCTCTCAGGCGGTATGTAGCAGCGCGTAGGCCTTGCCCGGGCGCTCGCCTCGGATCCCGAGGTACTGTTGATGGACGAGCCGTTCTCGGCGCTGGATCCGTTGATTCGCCGACAACTCCAGGAACAGTTCATGGCGTTGTCGGCGGAGCTCAACAAAACCACTGTCTTTATCACCCATGATCTCGACGAGGCGATTCGCATCGGCAACCGGATAGCGATCATGAAGGATGGCCTGATCGTTCAGATCGGTACGCCCGAGGAAATCGTGACGAATCCCGCGGATGAATATGTGAAGGACTTCGTCGAAGGCATATCGAAGTTGAACCTGGTCTACGCCCATTCGATCATGGAAGACATCTCGGCCTACACCGGAGCTAACGGTGAAAACCTGACGGAGTCGCCGCGAGTGGCGCACGACAAGGATTTGAACCACTTGATCGATGTCTCCACCACGACCGACCATCCCATCGTCGTGCAGAGTGATGAAGGCAAGGACATAGGTGTGATCAGCAAAAGCAGGCTGCTCAAAGGCATCCAGGGGGGCTAATAGATGACTGAGACAGGTTTTGACGCGGGGCCGAAGCTCGAGAGCTCCATCGGAGAGTTCGTCGAGCAGAACGAATCCTACTACGCCGGCGAATTCGGCAAGATTCAATCGGCGACCAGGTTTCCGTGGACCTGGAACACGATGGCTGCTGTTGCCGGCCCGCTGTGGGGTCCGGCGCGCGGCATGTGGGGCTTTTTCTGGACATTCATCGTGGTCGAGCTCATTGCGCTGGTTCAGATCGGGCGCGGTCTGTGGGGCGACCTGGGGGCCGAACAGCTTGCCCGGGCCGAGAAGCTGACCAAACGTCACGAGGAGCTTTACGCAAAAGCACAGACAGCGTTGGAGGCAGGGGAAGCCGATGCTCAGGGGCTCATTACCACAGCGGGAAACCTCAAGCGCGCCGCGGCGAACGCGATCGAGCAGGCGGGGCTTGCGGCGGCGGGCGCGACCAAGCTGCTGGTCATTGGCCTGGTCGTTTTTGTGATCCTGCGGGTGATACAGGGCTTCTACGCCAATCTCGCCTATGAGAAGCGCTACCTCGCGTGGCGCGCCGATCCGCTGGTCGCATCCGGGTTCAACTGGAATGTCGCCGCCTTCGGCGGGCTGCTCTGGCTGGCGATAGTGCCGCTGACCCTCTACCGGTTCACCGTTACCAAGCCCAATGAATTCATCACCCGTTTTCCCATGAACAAGGAGCTGTTCACGCCGATCGCAAACGAGATGGAAGGCTGGTTCGACTGGTTGGCCATTAATGGCGCGGGGCTATTCGACGGTGTGACCAGCGCGATCCGGGCCATACTGGACGGCCTGGAGGTGGCGCTCGTACAGACGCCATGGCCTGTCGTCATGCTGGTGATTATGGTGACGGCGTGGCGCCTGGCGGGTCCCAGAATAGCCATATTCACCGCCGCTTCTCTCGCCTACCTCGCCCTTCTCGGTCTTTGGGAGGTGAGCATGGCCACGGTGGCCTTGCTTGGAGCGGCCGCGTTCCTGTGCCTTATCTTCGGGATTCCGCTCGGGATCTGGTTCGGCAAGAACGAAAAAGCGTACGCGGTGGCACTGCCGGTTCTCGACTTCATGCAGACCATGCCGGCATTCGTTTATCTCATTCCTATCATCGCCTTTTTCGGCACCGGCAAGCCTCCGGGAGTATTGGCGACCATCGTGTTCGGCATGCCGCCGGTGATCCGGCTCACCGCCTTGGGAATGCGGCAGGTCCCTGAAGGGACCAAGGAGGCGGCCATGGCGTTCGGTTCCACCAGGATCATGCTGCTCCGCGAGGTGGAGATCCCGCTGGCAATGCCCTCAATCATGACCGGTGTCAACCAGACCATCCTGATGTGTCTGTCGATGGTGGTAATCGCCTCGCTGATCGGCGCCGGCGGGCTGGGCAAGAACGTACTGGAGGCGCTCCAGTACGCGGCCAAGGGCCAGGGCATGCTCGCAGGTCTTGCGATTCTGTTTTGCGCCATGGTGATCGACCGGGTCATCCAGGGCCACTATAAACGCACGGCTGGCGGTCACCTTTGAAAGCGCGGACGACTCGCCCCTGAGTGTAGCCCGGGCTTTGCATCAGGGCCCGGGCTAGCCGGCGCGAGCTCGCATTGCCGGCGGAGGCTATGCCCCGTAAATGCACCGGCGCGGCGCCGGTCGACCCCCAACGCCCTGACGGCGCTCGTGGTCGAGAACCGAAACAGAGGATCACCAATGATCGAATCGATACTCGTGGCAACCGATGCTTCCCCTGCCGCCAACCGCGCCCTTGCGCTCGCTATCGAGATGGCGGTCAAGCATGCCGCCAAGCTGGATATCGTGTACGTCGTTCGAGACATGCAGGTGCCGGCGAAGCTGCGCAAAATGGCCTCGGTAGAAAATCTGGCCAATGCGCGCGGTGATGTCATGATGTTCGTCGCCGATCAGGTTCTCAACGACGCGAGCGAGCGCGCAAAGAAGCTTGGTGTTGAACGAATCCGGACCCACGTCGGAAAGGGAGATCCCGCAGGAGCCATCATCGCCCACGCCAAACGACGCAAGAACGATCTCATCGTTCTCGGGACTCGAGGCCTCAGCAAGGCCGAGGGCATTCTTTTGGGCAGCGTGTCCCGTAAAGTCGTTAATGTCTGCAAAGTGAACTGTCTGATCGCGCGTTAGCCGCGCTGAGCGGTCTGCGGAATCGGAAACATCACCATCATCGGAAACCGCGCAGCGGTTATCCTGGATCCGTCGGCGCTACCTGATTGCATTCACCTTTATCTCGACGCGCCGGTTTTTGGCGCGGCCCTGCGAAGTATTGTTGGGCGCGATCGGTTTGGACTCACCGAAGCCGCGCGTCGTAACGATAGCGGCGTCTACGCCGGCCCTGACGAGTTGGGTCTTGATCGCCTCTGCGCGCCGCTGCGACAACCTCAGATTGTAGGCAGCGCCGCCGCTGCTGTCG
>JBPCXK010000062.1:0-3575 GCA_051008635.1 Gammaproteobacteria bacterium | reverse complement strand
GGGGCCAGAGGAGGATTACGTTTCCCGATTGAGACCTTTCCTGCAGGACGGTCGGGTATTGTCCTTCGGCAGTAACGAGCAGCTTGATGAAGGTCATGCCGCGTAACAACCATGTGGCATGGCGGGGTTCGCTATCGCTCACCACCACCCTACGGGTGATTCTTTTGGCCCTTGCGATACTGGATCAACAGTGATTGACCCGGCCATCCTGATGACGGCGCTGCAACACGGGGACAGCTTCTTCCCGTGCGGCGCCGTATCGTTCTCGTGGGGGCTGGAGACGTTGTGCAGTAGCGGTCGCGTCACGGCGGACAAAGATGTTGAGTCGTTTGTCCGGGGTCAGCTGTCCGGGCGTTGGAAAGATTGCGATCGCGCGGCACTGCTCGCCGCCCACCGCGCTGCCGAAGATCTGGCGCGAGTGGCAGTGATCGACCGCTTGCTCGACGCCCAGACTTTGAGCGCGGAGATGCGCGATGGCTCGCGCCGTACCGGCGCTGCGTTGTTGGCGGTGCACGAGAAGTTGAAAACGCCACGCGCGACGGACTATCGCCAAACCGTGATTAACGGCGGCGCGCCCGGGCACCTGCCCGTGGTGCAAGGAATGCTCTGGCGCGCGCTCGACATACCAGAGCAAGCGTCGATGGCGCTGTCCGCACACGGCCTGTGCATCGCCTTGCTGGGTGCGGCACTGCGCCTCGGCGTCGTTGGTCATGTGGATGCACAGCGGATCCTCTCGCGGGCGCGGCGGGATGTGGTGACGATCCTCGAGGAGGACCCGCCGGGAGAAGAAGCAATGCATTCGTTTGCACCCGAAGCTGAGATTGCAATGATGCGTCACGAGAACGAGCACGTGCGGCTGTTCGCGAACTAGCCCGCATTTCTCACCACGGGACGAGACATGCGGGCTAATGACCGTCCGAGGAGACTGAGCAATGATTCTGACACCCACCGAACAAGAGCGGTTGACTATCTACACCGCGGCCGAGCTCGCGCGAAAACGCAAGAACAAGGGGCTGGTACTCAATCATCCGGAAGCGGTGGCGCTCATCAGCGATGAGATTCTGGAAGGCGCGCGCGAGGGGCGCTCGGTCGCGGATCTCATCGGCTACGGGTCGACGATCCTGACGACCGACGACGTGATGCCCGGAGTGGCCGAGCTCGCTCCGATGATCCAGGTGGAAGCGACTTTCCCGGACGGAACCAAGCTCGTAACCGTTCATGACCCGATACGGCCGGGCAAGAAAAAGCAGGCAAAGAACGCGGTCGCGCCGGGTGAGACCGTTACCGTGGACGGCGAACTCGAGATCAATGCGGGCCGTGCGCGGGCAACGCTCAAGGTGTTGAACACCGGCGACAGGCCGGTGCAGATCGGTAGTCACTATCATTTCTTCGAAGCCAACAAAGCGCTCGAATTCGACCGGGCCGCAAGCTTTGGCATGCACCTCGACATTCCCGCAGGCACGGCGGTGCGTTTCGAGCCAGGCGAATCGAAGGAAGTAACGTTGACCGCGTTCGGCGGGACCGGCGAGCTACACGGGCTCAACAGTCTTACCAATGGCTCGAGCCGTAGCGCCGCGCGCAAAGCAGACGCGCTGCGCCGGGCCAAAGAGCAAGGCTTCAAGGGAGCGTGAGTCATGGCGACAATGACACGACAAGACTACGCGCGGATGTATGGACCCACCACCGGTGATGCGGTGCGTCTTGGAGATACCTCTCTTTTCGCCGAAGTGGAGCTTGATCACGGTGTCCCCGGCGAAGAGTGCTTGCACGGTGGCGGCAAAACATTGCGCGATGGCTTGGGGCTGACGCCGGGCTACGACAGCGCCATGGGCTCGCTCGATATGTTGCTGTGTAACGCGCTCGTGATCGACCCGGTGCTCGGGGTGGTCAAAGGCGACGTCGGTATCAAGGACGGCAGGATTGCCGGAGTCGGCAAAGCGGGTAATCCGGCGACGATGGACGGCGTGCATGCAAGCTTGATATGCGGGGCGGCGACTACCGTGCGCGATGCCGAAGGCTTGATAGCCACGCCCGGCGGCATCGATGTTCACGTTCACTTCGACAGCGCGCAACTCTGCGAGCACGCGATCGCATCTGGCATTACGACGATGATTGGCGGGTCGCTCGGGCCGATCACCGTCGGCATTGACTGCGGAGGAGCATTCAACGTCGGGAAGATGCTCCAGGCGGCCGAGCAATGGCCGATCAACTTTGGCTTCCTGGGTCGCGGTAACACCTCGAAAGCACGTTCTATCTACGATCAGATTGCCGGTGGCTGCTTCGGGCTCAAGATACATGAGGACTGGGGGGCGATGCCGGCCGTGATTGATACGTGCTTGTCGGTGGCCGACGAGCTCGACTTTCAGGTCCAGTTGCACACCGACACGCTCAATGAGAGCGGCTTCCTGGAGGATACGCTCACGGCGATCAACGGGCGGACCATCCACATGTACCACACGGAAGGCGCCGGTGGTGGCCATGCCCCCGACATCATCCGGGTTGCCGGCGAAATGAATTGTCTGCCCTCATCGACCAACCCGACCAATCCGTATACGGTCAACACGTTCGATGAGCATCTGGACATGACGATGGTTTGCCATCACCTGAGCCCATCGATTCCCGAAGACGTGGCCTTCGCGGAAAGCCGGATTCGACCGCAGACCATCGCGGCCGAGGACATCCTGCACGACATCGGCGCGATTTCGATGCTGGGCTCAGACAGCCAGGGCATGGGACGGATCAACGAGGTGATCTGCCGCACCTGGCAACTTGCGTCGAAGATGAAGGATCAACGGGGCCGTCTTCCTGAGGAACAAACCGCGCGTGGCGATAACGAACGGATCAGGCGCTACATCGCCAAATACACCATCAACGCGGCGCGCACTTTCGGCATCGATACCCACATCGGTTCTCTGGAGGCCGGCAAACTCGCCGATGTCGTGCTATGGCGACCGGGTTTCTTCGGCATCAAGCCGGAGCTTATCGTCAAGGGTGGATTCATCGTGTGGAGCGCGATGGGCGACAGCGCAGGCTCGCTGATGACGTGCGAACCGCTCATGATGCGCCCGCAGTGGGGCGCGTTTGGCGTTGCCAAACAAGCGCTCAGCGCGTCTTTCGTGCACCCGTGCGCTATCGACAACGGAGTCCAGAGCCAACTGGGGCTACGCAAAATGATTCTGCCCAGTCGGGGGACTCGCAAGCTCAACAAGCAGCACATGTTGCACAACGCTGCATGCCCTGAGATACGCGTCAATCCGCAAACGTTCGATGTCTACGTGGATGGTGAGATCGCAACGTGCGAGCCCGCAAAGGAGCTGCCGTTGGCGCAGCGGTACATGCTGCGATGAACGCCAATGCGCAAGGGGCACGGATTGCTGCGCGGGTGGGGATTGGTGGGCCGGTAGGGTCCGGCAAGACCGCGCTCATCGAGCGGCTGATCCCCCTGCTTGCCGAACGCGGTGTCGAACTGTCGGTTGTTACCAATGACCTGGTGACGCAGGAAGACGCGGAACGTCTAAAGCGCAGTGGCCTGATTGATGCCCAACGGGTCGTCGCGGTAGAGACCGGTGCATGTC
>JBPCXK010000061.1:0-3331 GCA_051008635.1 Gammaproteobacteria bacterium | reverse complement strand
CCGGCGCGGTGCGCTCTTACCGCACCATTTCACCCTTACCTCACTACACGTGTGTAGCGAGGCGGTATATTTTCTGCGGCACTGGCCGTGGGCTCACGCCCCCCAGGCGTTACCTGGCACCTTACCCTGTGGAGCCCGGACTTTCCTCCATGCCCGAAACCGGGCGCAGCGGCTGTCCAGCCAGCTTCCAGGCGGAATGGTAGTCGTTTGTCAGCTTGCAGTCACGGCCGCTGGCGCTATCAATCGTTGCCGTCGATGTCCAGGCCGAGCTTGTACAGCTGATTGCGGGTCGCACCGGTGATTTCGGCCGCGAGTTTTGCCGCCTTGGTCAGCGGTAGCTCGGCGAGCAGCACGGTCAATACCCGGACTGCCTCCGTGCGGTCGAAAGTATCGTCCGGCGACACGTATCCTTCGACGAGGATCACGAATTCGCCGCGCTGTCGGTGTGCATCCGAGCGCAACCACTCGCCGAGTTCGGCGAGCGTGCCGCCCTGGATGACCTCGTATTTCTTTGTCAGCTCGCGTGCTATCGCGGCGCGGCGTTGCGCGCCGAGACCGTGCGACATGTCGTCGATGCAGCTCGCGATACGATGCGATGATTCGTAAAAGACCAGCGTACGCGGCTCGGCAACGAGTTTGTCGAGTTGGGCCCGGCGTGCGCTTTTCCTGGCAGGCAGAAAGCCCTCGAAGACAAAACGATCGGTCGGCAATCCGGCGGCCGACAACGCCGTGATAGCGGCGCACGCACCCGGCAACGGCACCACGCGTATTCCCGCCGCACGCGCCTGCGTCACCAGGCGGTAACCCGGATCGCTTATCAGCGGCGTGCCGGCATCGCTGATCAGGGCGAGCGTCCTGCCGGCGCTCAGCTGCGCGATCAGCCGTGCGCATTTTTCCGCCTCGTTGTGCTCGTGCAGGCTGGTCAGCGGCGTGTCGATACGGTAGTGGTTCAGCAGCGTGGCACTGTGGCGGGTATCTTCTGCTGCGATGAGGTCCACGGCCGCCAATACCTCCAGCGCGCGGGCGCTGATGTCGCCAAGATTACCGATGGGCGTCGCCACGACGTGCAGTACGCCGGTTTCAATTGACACGCTATACCTTGCACCTATACTGCGGCTATGCTGGTCGTTGTGATGCGACCCCGTTTCGCGACGCCCGGATTCCTGAGGATCATACACCAAGGTCTGCCGATGACGCCCTACCGACAGCTCTGCCTTGCTTTCGCCGCGATAGCGCTCGTCGTTCTCGCCTCCTGTACCGTGACACCGCCTGTCCCGGACGACCCGGTCGCAGCCCGGCTACAGCAAGCCGAAGAACTGCTGGCGGACGGCGACCTCGAACGGGCGGCAATGATTTACCGCGAAGTCGGTGAAAGCAAGCCGGGGGCCGAAGGAGACGATTTGCGGCTCAGGGCGGTAGAGGTGTTGCTCACAGCAGACACGCGCGAACGCGCGCGCGAATATCTCGCCGGCATCAATCCCACCGTGCTCCAGGACGATTTGCTCGCCCGTCACCGCCTGGCAGAGGCCTCGCTTGCGATATTGGAAGAAAAACCCGCCGACGCACTGCAGATTCTGCCAGGCGATGTCGGGCTGAGCGCCGACTTGCGCGCGCGCATCCTCGATCTGCGCGCCACCGCCCTGCGGCACACTGGCGAGCTACTCGAGAGCGTGCGGATGCGTATGGCGCTGGCGAACATGCTGACCATCCCGCGACGCGTACAGGACAACCACACGGCATTGTGGGAAACGCTCGCCGCCACCGAGGAAGAGGAACTGAACGAGTGGCTGGATGCGAGTGAAGATACCGTTTTGCGCGGCTGGCTGGCACTCGCCAGCATCGGCAAGACCACTCCGGGCAGATCCGGAGCGTTGGAAGAGCAACTCGCTATCTGGCAGGAGCACTATCCGCAGCACCCGGCCGTACCCGATATCGTCGAACGATTGCGGGAGGATTGGGCGGCGCTCGGTACAACCCCTGGATACGTCGCGATCACCCTGCCCATGAACGGGCGTTACGAGAGAGTCTCGAAGGCGATTATGACCGGCATCATGGCCGCCTACTACAGCGATGAGAACGCGCTCGAACGCCCGCAACTCAGTGTGTACGACTCGAGTAAGGCCGATATTCGCAGCGTGTACGCGCGCGCGGTGGAAGATGGCGCGGAACTGGTTATCGGAC
Organism: Gammaproteobacteria bacterium; assembly: GCA_051008635.1. Lineage (GTDB taxonomy): Bacteria > Pseudomonadota > Gammaproteobacteria > JBPCXK01 > JBPCXK01 > JBPCXK01. Next base: position 1,150 of record JBPCXK010000061.1, on the reverse strand, counting down.
CGCTGAGCAAAGAAGCAGTCGACCACCTGGCGCGCACGACCGAGCTGCCAGTGCCGGTACTGAGCCTCAACTACGGCACGGAGGAAAACATAGCGTCGGAGAATTTTTACCAGTTCGGCCTGCTGCCCGAAGATGAAGCGGCGCAGGCCGCTGAGCGCGCCTGGGCCGATGGCCATCGCTACGCGGTGGCGCTGGTGCCCAAAGGCGCCTGGGGATCACGTTTACTGACGGCGTTCAGGGCGCGTTTCGAGGAACTCGGCGGCGTGTTGCTGGACGCCGGGCACTACCTCGCGAGCAGTGCCGATTACTCCGAAACCATCAAATCCGTGTTGCGGCTCGATCGGAGTGAGACGCGGCATCTCGCGCTCGATGACGTTCTGGGTCAGACAACGGGGTTCGTGCCGCGGCGCCGGCAGGACGCAGACATGGTATTCATCGCCGCAGCACCGCGACAGGCGCGCCTGATACGCCCACAGCTCAAGTTTCACTACGCCCGTGACTTGCCCGTCTACGCGACTTCGCACATCTACACCGGCCTCGAAGATACCCTTGCCGACGAGGACATGAACGGCATCATCTATTGTGAGATCCCGTGGTCACTGGGCGGGGAGAATCCGCGCCCCGAGCTGCGTGAAACGCTCGACAGCCTGTTCCCGGAAGCGAATCGGCAACTCCCGCGGCTCACCGCGCTGGGCGCCGACGCCTACGGCCTTATCCCGGTCTACGCACGTCTGGCTTCGCAAAGCTACGAACGGTACGCGGGGCTGACCGGGGAACTTTCAATGGACGAATCCAGGCGTATTCATCGCAGGCTGAAGTGGGCCCGGTTCGTCGCCGGCAAACCGCAGCCCTTTCCCGCCGTTACGGTTGCCGAGAAAGAACCATCGCCACGGTGAAGCCGGCGAGCCCACATATTGGACCAGGATCCGGATTTTTTGGGTGAGGGCTGGACGTTCAGGTTGGACGATACTCCGCAAAGCATAGCCGGCCCTATGGTTTGCGAAGTAGCGTTCAAGCTGGACGTCCAGAACCGGCCAAAAACCGGATAGCGGGGTTGGGGACATTTCGTTACTTGCTTATATTCGCGTAACCGGTTGTGACACTTGGCTAGAATCAAATCTCGTAGCGCCCTGGTGCAATATGCGGGCTA
>JBPCXK010000060.1:0-6512 GCA_051008635.1 Gammaproteobacteria bacterium | reverse complement strand
TCCCGCGATCGATCAAAAAATTGAGGAAATGCTCGACCGCTGCGTCGGAACGCGGTTCCGGTGCGGCCCATGCCGATGGCAGAACGCTGACAAGCGCAATAGCGAACAAAAAAGGCAGGCAGCGAATGTGAGTTTTCATCAGTATCCGGCAAGCACTAAAGAGCCAGGCGCGACTCTACCAGGAAGGTATCACGAATCTATCACCCGCTCTCCGTCAGCCTGATCACGGCGTCCACGGCTACCACGCCCTGCCCTTCCGGCAACACGAGCAGTGGGTTGATGTCCAGCTCATACAAGCGATTCGCGTTGGCCTGCGCATAGCGCGCGACCGCCATGACCGCTGATACCACCGCCGCGATGTCGCCCTTGGGCCGACTACGATAACCAGTCAACAAACGAGCGGCTCTCAACTCGCCTATGGCGTTGGCAACTGTGTCCTGGCTGACCGGCAGTAACAACGACTTTGCATCGGCCATGAGCTCCACCAACACCCCACCGCTGCCGACCACCAGCACGGGGCCGAACTGCGGATCCCGGCTCACGCCGACGATCAACTCGGCAACCGCATCGCCGTAAAAACTTTCTACCAGGAATTGATCGGACAACGATTGCATGTGTGCAACCGCGGCGGCGACTTCGTCCTCGTTGCGCAGACCAGGCCGCACAGCGCCCGCCTCTGTCTTGTGCACAAGCTCTCTTGCCACGGCCTTGACCACCACGGGAAAGCCGATCTCCCGCGCGAACAGCGCGGCTTCGTCTTTGACCACCAAACGGCCATCGGGTACAGGAATCCCCAGTTCCCGCAGCACCTGTTTGCTTTGCCATTCGTCCAGCGTATGCGATTCGTGTTTGACGGACGCCACGATGTTGATCGGCGTAGTCAGACCGGCCTCACGTTGCCGTTCTCCGATTTCGGCGGCAGCGCGCAGGGCGATGAGGCACTCCTCGACCCCTTGCATGGGAGCGACACCGTTGGCCGCCAGCTTCTCGCGCGCCCGGACGGGCAAACACTCTGGCAGGCTGCTCACGATTACCGCCCGGGCGCGCGTGTCTTTCTGCGCGGCGATGAAGGCATCCGTCGCCCATTGCCAGGCTTCGTCGTCGCAGGTCTCGGCATGCGGGTAGTCGAACACCATGAGCGTGACGTCCCAATCGCCGCGCATCATCGCGCCGAAGCATCGCTGCTGTGCGTCGGCATCGCCCCAGATGAAGGTGTGATAGTCCAATGGGTTCGCAATCGCGACCATAGGCCCCAACGCATCACGCAGGTGCGATGCCTGCTGCGTGCTAACCGCCGGCAGTTCCAGACCGAGCGGCTTTGCCAGATCAGCGACCATGGATGCCTCTCCGCCCGAGCAGCTGATCGATGCAATGCGCTTGCCCGGTAGCGGACCGATGACCGACAGGAACTTCAGCGTTTCCAGAAATGCCGGCAGCGTGCGCACGCGTGCTACGCCGACGCGCTCGAACAAGGCGTCGTACAAGGCGTCCGCACCAGCGAGCGAGCTCGTATGGCTCAACGCCGTTTGCGCGCCAAGCTCCGAGCTGCCCGCCTTCAACGCAACGAGCGGCACGCGTTTGCGCAAGGCGCGGACGGCCGCTTGCGAAAACGCCGCGGTGTCACTCAAGCCCTCGATATGTAAACCGACAGCCGTGATGCGCTCATCGTCGAGCAGCGCGTCGACATAATCATGAATCTCAATGCTTGCCTTGTTGCCGACGGAGATCAGATAAGCCAGCGGCAACGAGCGCCGTTGCATGGTCATGTTGAGACCCATGTTGCCGCTTTGGGTCACGATCGCGACACCGCGTTCGAGCCGTGCGCCGCCGTGCTGATCCGGCCACAACGCAGCGCCGTCGAGGTAATTCAGGAATCCATAACAGTTCGGCCCCACGATCGGCATATCGCCGGCGGCCGCGACAAGTTCCTGTTGCAGGCGTTTGCCCCGCTCGTCGTATTCCGCGAAACCGGACGCGTAGCACACCGCGCCGCCCGCACCGCGGGCTGAAAGCTCGCGCACTACATCGACTGTAACCTCCCGGGGCACAGCGACGAACGCGGCGTCCGGCGCTTGTGGTAATTCGGTAACGGAGCGGAAACAGGGGCGTCCGTCGATGTCGCCACGCGTCGGGTGCACCGGCCAGATCTGGCCGCTGAAACCGATGCGATCGCATTGCCGGATCATCTCGGCGGCTTCGCCGCCGCCAATGACCGCGATGTGCGCAGGTCGGAGAAGTTTTTTCAAGGAGCGCCGACGGTTCATCGATGCAAGTAATACCGGACAGCGCCTGACACCGCTTCCGGTATGACGGGCTGCTGAGGCCCGGCTAGCTCACCCAGGCGTCGTCGAAAGCCCGATTTACCATGTCCGACGTTAGGGCCGGCGCATCGTCAGGTACATCGAATACAGGAAAGTGGCTATCGTTGGTGTTCTGCAGCGGCGGCGCCCGTAGCCCACGCCGCGCCAACTGGGAAATGACGCGCCCGATAGTGGAATTACGATCGGCTGCGAGGCGTCGGGCTGCGTTGAGCAGATCGTCATCAATGTCCAGTGTGGTCCTCATTCATCAATGTTAATTTGCTAACTGGATGATGTCGAGATGCGCAGATGTCGTGATGTCACGACTCCTGCTCATGCGGCCGCAACAACGCCCGCGAAATAATGTGACGCTGAATTTCACTGGTGCCGTCCCAGATGCGTTCTACCCGCGCGTCCCGCCATAAACGCTCGAGCGGGAGATCGGCCATCAGCCCCATGCCGCCGAAGATCTGAATCGCATCATCCGTGAGGCGTGCGAGCATTTCGGTGGCATAAAGCTTGGCCATGGCCATGTCCGTGTCCGTGACGCGGCCCTGATCCAAAAGCCAGGCGGTGTTCAGCGCCAACAGCTCGGCGGCCTTCAGCTCAATGGCCATGTCTGCGAGCTTGAAGGAGATGCCCTGGAACTTGCCTATGGAGCGGCCGAACTGTTTGCGCGTGGCGGCCCATTCGGTGCAGAGCTCGAGCCCACGATAACCGCGGCCGATACACATGGCGGCGACCTGCAAGCGCGTGACGCCAAGCCATTGCTTGGCGACGTCGAAGCCGCGATGTTCTTCGCCAAGCACTTTTGAAGCCGGTACGCGGCAATCGTCGAATTCGAGTATGCAATTGTGATAGCCGCGGTGCGAAACGCTGTCGTAACCCTCGCGCACGGTGAAACCCGGCGCGCCCTTGTCGACCAGCAAAGAGGTGATCTTCTTTCTGGGCCCGCGCGATGTTTCTTCCTCGCCGGTGGCCGCGAACAGAATGACATAGTCGGCAACGTCTGCATGACTGATGAAATGCTTCAGCCCATTGATCACATAATCATCGCCGTCCCGCACCGCCGAGGTCTTCATCGAACGCAAGTCCGAGCCTGCTTCCGGCTCGGTCATCGCGAGACACTCGACGCGCTCGCCGCGTATGGTCGGCAGCAGGTATTCCTCGATCTGCTCATCGCGGCAGGCGTTGAGAATATTGCTCGGCCGCGCAACGATGTATTGCAGGGCCATGCTGGCGCGACCGAGCTCGCGCTCGAACAACGCCGTCGTCACGGCGTCCAGTCCGCCGCCGCCAAGATGTTCCGGCATGTTGGCGGCGTAAAAACCCTGTGCGATGGCCTTGCGCTTTATGTCGTCCGCGAGCTCAAGCGGTACCTCACCGGTTCGTTCGACCTTTTCTTCGTGCGGATAGAGCTCTTTCTCGACGAAGGCGCGTACGCTCTCGACGATCATCTCCTGCTCATGGCTAAGGCTGAAGTCCATCTGTCTCAGCGCGCTTTTGCTGTGATTTTCATCTGGCGGCCCACTTGTGGCGGTATGTGCATGTCTTTGTGCGCGTTCATGATGGCGCTCAGGGCTTCGTGTACCTGCGGCTTCGTGGGGCACGCGCTGGACGCTTTCATATCGACGTGCAACAACATCTGCTCGGTGGCGGCGAGCAGCTCGTCGCTGCGGCCGTGATACATCGTGTGCAGAAAATGCAGCCGCTTTTCATCGAGCCCGAGAAACTGTGTGGTGAATTTCAGCGGTTCGCCCGTGCTCACCTCATGGTAATAGTTGATGTGCGACTCCACGGTGTAGAAGGAATTCCCGGCAGCACGGTAGGCCTCGTCAATGCCAATGTAACGAAACAGTGCGTCGGAGGCATCGCCAAAGGCGTAGAGATAAAAGCTCTCGCCCATGTGACCATTGTAGTCGACCCACGTGGGGTCGACGGCGCATTCGTACAGGGCAAGGGGTCTGGCTATCTCGCTGCCGGGCGTCCAGCGCGCAAAATCACGCTCGCCATAACGGCGCGCCTCATCTTCAGCCAACGTCTTTCCGGAAGCAATCCGGTGCCGGCGCAGCGTGCGCATGATACCGATGAGGCAATCGTCGCGCAGACGTTCGAGCTCCTTCACGGATCGGCCCGCGGCTTGCGCCTGCGTGCCTTCGACCATGCGATCGATGAGCGCGTTGGTAAGTTCGGGGGCTTTCAGTTTGGTCCACGGCAACTCCAGCGCCGGACCGAAATGCTCCAGCATGTGCCGCATACCGGCATCTCCGCCGGCGAGGTGAAACGTCAGACACGTGCCCATGAAAGCCCAGCGCAAGCCTGGGCCATAGGCGATTGCGTCGTCGATCTCGCCGGTCGTCGCCACGCCGTCGGCAACCAGATGCAAAGACTCGCGCCAAAGCGCCTCCTGCAGGCGATCGGAAATGTAGCCGTCGATCTCGGCGCGCAGCTTGAGCGGGTGCATGCCGAGCGTACAGTAGAAATCGCCTGCGGCGTCGACCGCTTCTCCCGCTGTTTGGTCGCCTGGTACTACTTCGACGAGCGGGAGCAGGTACACCGGGTTGAAGGGATGACCGATGACAATCCTCTGCGGGTGCCTGCAATCGACTTGAATGCGGCTGGGCAGCAAACCCGAAGAGCTCGATGCGATGATGACTTCCGGCGCCGCGAGCGCATCCATGCCTGCATGCAATTCACGCTTCAACGCTTCGTTCTCGGGCGCGCTCTCCTGGATGAAATCCGCCTGGTCGCACACCGCCTCGAGATCATCGGAAAATTTCAGCCGGGCCCGATCCGCGTCTGGATCAAGACCCATTTTCTCCAATGCCGGCCATGCGTTGTCGACACTTTGTCGAAGTTTGTCGGCCGCATCTGGACCGGGGTCGGTGGCAATCACGTCCAGCCCCCGCGCCAGACAGCGCGCGCTCCACCCGGCGCCGATTACGCCAGTACCAACGATGCCGACGGTTTTGATGTGCCTCATGATGCGGTACGCAATACGCGTGTGAAAACCGCGCGTATTATCAGTGCGGTCGTGATTTCAAACCAGCAGAAATGCACGCGAGGAGCAAACGGCTACCCGCGCGTATCGGATAACGCCTCGATGATCGGGCAACCCTTGACCGGACCGCGCCCGGAGCACCGTCTGGACAAGCCTGCGAGCACGTCCTTGATCTGTTCGAGGTCTCTTATCTTCGCCTCGATGTCATGTACCTTGCGTTCCGTCAAGGCCTTTACCGCGTCGCGCCGCCCGCCGCCTTCCTGCAGAGCGAGTAATTCATTGATCTCTTGCAGCGTAAAGCCAAGATCTTTGCCGCGACGGATGAAGCGCAGACGCCGCACGTCCGCATCGGAGAACACACGATAACCGGACGCCGAACGCGGCGCGGGCGGCAGCAAACCCTCACGCTCGTAGAAGCGGATGGTTTCCACGCCCACGTTGGCTGCTTTAGCGAGACGTCCGATGGTGAGGTTTTTCATGGGTGCTGCACGATCAAGGCGATCAGAGGATAGGCGATCAAGGGTTCAGGCTCCTCGATTTATATTTTGACAAAAACATCAAGGAGTCTGCCCCTTGATTTTCCGGTGGCACCTGCCACCGGCCCGCTGTGCCTCGCTGCGCTGAACCCAAGCTACACCAGCTCCCGAAAGAACACCGCATCGAACTGCAGCATGCGCTGATGATGACGGCTGTAGTAACCGGGAATGATGAGATGCGGTGTCAACTCATGCCTGGCCAGCCGGTCGAGCATGTCACGATACAGTGTCTCGCCTTCATAGAGCGGCGTCAGCGCCAGCTCGAGCTGCGCGCCACGAACCGCGTCGATGCGCTCGCCAAGCCCGTCCAGCACCTTGTCCTCATAACCCTGCGTATCAATCTTGACGAAGACGCCTGCGCTGTCGGCGTAATCGTCCCACAATTCGTCGAGTGTGCGCATCGGTATGGTCTCGCGCCCGATGTAGCGACTGCTCGCCAGTTTTCGCTCCGTGTCCTCGCGCAACGGCAGGATCGAGCTCATATCGCTCTCCGCGGAAACGTGGATCGTGGTCTCGCCATGCGCGGCGCCGATGGCCATGCGTGGTGCGATTGTCCACAGCGGGTCGCCGTCCGCGACTCGGATGAGTCGTGCATGCGCTTGTGTCAATGGCTCGAACGACACGATGCGGCCGTCGAAGCCGGCGTGCCGCAGCGCCGTTGCGTATTGCCCGGTA
>JBPCXK010000059.1:0-3196 GCA_051008635.1 Gammaproteobacteria bacterium | reverse complement strand
GCGCCGCCCGTTATCACAACGACGACCAACGGCAGCGCCCGCGTGTGAATGCTGTCCCGGTGACCACTGCCGACGAGCGCGAGCGTGCCCAGCAACAACACGGTGGTGATCCCCGCACCTACCGCGGCCTCCGTGAACGCAACGTCGACCGCGTCGAGCACCACGAACAGCCCGGCCGTGAGCAGACTGTACATGCCGGTCAGCATCACCACTGCGAACAAGCTGCGCACAGTGACGATACCGATTGCGGTGATCGCCAGCAGCGTGAGCAAGGCAATGTTGACAAGGGTTTCTATGAGTCACCTTCGCGCGCACGCAGTGAGTCCGGATTCAGGCCGCCGTGCACGGCAGCGCGTGCGAGCGCGTGCGCGGCGGTCGGCCCCGTGATCCACAGCAGCGCCAGAATCAGCACAAGCTTGATCAGTACCAGCGACAGACCCGCCTGAATACCCAGCCCGGCGACAATGCCGGCGACGCCGAGCGTATCGAGCACGCCCGCGCCATGTACCCGCGTAAAAAAATCCGGCATGCGAATGAGCCCTGTCGCACCCACAAGACAGAAAAAACTGCCTGCGGCAATGAGCATCCAGCTCAGCAGATCGGCGATCATTGCTCGTCCTCTTCGAGCCCGGGGTGGGCGAGATCGCCATACTGAAAAAACTTCAGCACCGCTATCGTGCCGATAAAGTTGATCAGCGCATAGAGTATCGCGATATCGAGAAAGTCAGGCCGCCCGGAAAGGAATCCCAGGATCGCGATCAACAACACGGTGGCCGAGCCAAAGGTGTTGATCGCCAGGATGCGGTCATACAGCGACGGCCCGAGCAGCGCACGCAACAACAACAGAGCCATCACGATGAGCATCGCGATTGCCGCGCTTGCAAACATCAGTGCTTGCCCTCGAGTGCGCACACCCTTCGGTTCATCTCTCCTTTCTCGAGATCGGCGGCGGCGTTCGCAGACAGGGCATGCACGGAGATGTCGTCAAACTCGACATCGATGCTCAGCGTTCCAGGGGTCAGGGTGATGGAGTTGGCGTATATGGCGACGCCGAGATCGGTTTTTTGCCCTGCGCTGAGATGAACCACGCGCGGGCTGATCGGCAGCCTCGGATCCAGGATGCGTCGCGTGACGTCGATATTCGCCTTGACGATTTCCCTGAGCAGCCAGGGCAGGTAAGTCAGCGTGCGCCAGTAAATCGGCAGGCACAGGCCGCGCGGGTGGAATACGTTCAATCGTACCGCGAGCAACGCCACCGCCATGCTCGACACCAGGCCGAGTGTCGTAGTCAGGACGGTGTAGTGTCCGGACAGCAGCAGCCACAGGGTGAATAGCAACAGAGTCGGCACAGCAGCGCGGCGCAAGGTTTGTGTTGTTGACATGCTTGTGTAATGCTTGAAATTCGAATCGATGTCGGCGTGCGTCCGGGCGGGTCAATATTTTCTGGCTATAAAAGGACATCCCGACGGCGGCCTGCGAGGCAACAATCCGCGTGCGTCATTCTCGCGGATGACCGGCGCTCGCCCCAAGTGTGCCCACCAGGCCTGCGTATTCCCGCATCGCCTGACTCCGCGGCATGCCTTCGAGCGCGCTCCACGCATCGTATTTCGCTCTGCCGACGAAGTCCAGTGTGCCCGGACGCTCTCCTGTAACATCGCCCTCCGTTGCTTGTTTGTACAACGCGTACAGCGTCAGCAGGCTTTTGTTGTCGGGCGTGTGAGGTAGCACCGCCGCCTCCCTGGTGGCCGTTTCGAACAGCGTCTTGAGGTCGGACATACCACCGCGCCAACACATGTGGATTGACAACCACTATATCACGGCGGCAAGGTGCGCAAGGCCACCCCGACGCCGACACAAAATGCAAAAGATCTGGCTCGAAAGCTATCCCGAGGGAGTTCCCGCTGAAATCGATCCCGGGGCGCACTGCTCGCTGATCGAAATGTTCGAACAGGCCTGTGCGCGCTTCGCTGAACGGCCGGCATTCGCGAACATGGGCCACGTGATGTCGTTCAGGGAGCTGGACGAGAAGTCGCGGGACTTCGCGGCCTATCTGCAGAACGACTTGGCACTGGAACGCGGCGAACGCGTCGCCTTGATGATGCCGAATCTCCTGCAATATCCGGTCGCGCTGTTCGGCTTGATGCGCGCCGGCCTCGTGGCAGTCAACGTGAATCCGCTATATACCTCGCATGAGATCGAGCATCAGGTGAGCGACGCGCGCGCGAGCACCATTATCGTTGCCGCCAATTTCGCGCACGAGCTGTCCGAGGCGCTGGAACATACCGAGATCGACAGCGTCATCGTCACGGAAATCGGCGACATGCTGTCGTTTCCGAAATCGCTGCTGGTCAACTTTGTCGTGAAATACATCAAACGCATGGTGCCGGCCTTCTCCATTCCAGGTGCCATCAAAGCAACTACATTCAACGCCGCGCTTGGCCGCGGCCGCGACCTGCCGTTCAAGCACGTCGACGTCGCCGCGGGCGACATCGCCTTTCTGCAGTACACCGGCGGCACGACGGGCGTGGCCAAGGGCGCGGTGCTCACGCATCGCAACATGATCTCCAACGTGCTGCAGATCGGCGCGTGGCTGGGCGCTGAAATCGAGGACGGCAAAGAGATCGTCATCACCGCCCTGCCGCTCTATCATGTGTTCTGTCTCACCGCGAATTGTATGAACTATTTGTGGCATGGCGGGTTGAACGTTTTGATCACTAATCCGCGCGACTTGCCGCGCTTCATTGCGGATATGAGCAAGTGGAAATTCACGGCGCTGACCGGCGTCAACACCTTGTTCAACGCGCTGGCGAACGATGAACGTTTCGCCGCGCTCGATTTCAGTGCGCTCAAACTGTGCGTTGGCGGCGGCATGGCCGTGCAGCGCGCGACCGCGGAGAAGTGGCACGGGGTCACCGGTTGTCACATTCTGGAGGGCTACGGCCTGACTGAATCCTCGCCGGTGGTGTGCGTCAATCCGACCACGCTCAGCGAATACAGCGGCGCCATCGGTCTGCCGGTCCCGAGCACCGAAGTATCGCTTCGCGACGACGACGGTAACGAAGTCGCGACGGGTGAGCGCGGCGAGCTATGGGTGCGGGGCCCACAGGTGATGCGTGGGTACTGGAACCGACCGGAGGAGACCGCAGAGACCCTGCGCGAGGACGGCTGGCTGTTGACCGGTGACGTCGCCGTGATC
>JBPCXK010000058.1:0-3311 GCA_051008635.1 Gammaproteobacteria bacterium | reverse complement strand
GCGGAATACAGGTCGTATTTCCGACTGAAGAAAATGCGTTGTGGAATCAAAGATCAAGCGAGGGCTCGTCATCGTGGTGAGAAATGCGGGCTAGGGTTCTTGACATCAGTTGCCACCACCGCAATGGTATCGCCGCGCTTGACCCAACCGCGGCCGGCGCGGGTGATCAGTACGCCGGATATCTCCGCGTTGACAGTAACGGGTTCGTGATCGGGAGAATCGGGGAAGTGAATGCGGCCGAGCGCCGCGCCGACTTCGGCTTCTTCACCGACTTCGACGAGCGCTTCGTACAAGCCGTCCGCCATTGACATCAGATAGGCGCCGTTGGCCGGCGTTTCCATGATGCGCGTCGGCGCGCGGCCTTTGTGCTCTGGCTTGACGATCTCGCCCTCGACCAGGCCAAAATGCCTGAGCAGGTTGTCAACGCCGGTCTCGGCAACCTCGAGCGAGCGCGGCGTGACGAACGCACCGCCGCCGAGCTCCGCAGAAATGAATATCTTCCCCGTTTCCTCCGCAGCGGTATCGAGCATTCCGCCGGGGTCGAGCTCGATCAGCACCAGCGTGACAGGCGCCCCGAAATCCCTGGCCGCTGCGAGCGTTTTTTGCATGAGGCCTGCATCGGTGAGGTGATGTATCACGACACTCGGTTCGAAAATCATCGAGCTGCCGCCGGAGTGCAGATCCACGACGACATCGCACATGGGCAGCAACTCGGTCGCGACGTAATGCGCGATCATCGCCGTGACCGTGCCGTCGTGCTCACCCGGGAACACGCGGTTCATGTTTTTACCGTCCACGGGCGAAAGGCGGGTGCCTGCTTTCAGCGCAGGGTAGTTCAAGCCCGGCAAAACGATCACACGGCCGTTAACGCTCTCGGGGGCGAGTTGGCGGCTCAGCTTCAGCAGTGTGAGCGGTCCTTCGTACTCATCACCGTGATTTCCGCCGGTAAAAAGCATGGTGGGGCCTTGCCCGTTCTTGATAACGACGATGGGCATCAACAGCGTGCCCCAGCCCGATTCGTTGGTCGAGTGCGGCACCCTGAGGAATGACACCTGCCTGCCGTCGCGCTCAAAGTCGACATCGGCGCCGATCTTCGTTTTTCTCGTCATACTGTGACGCTTTGCTTAGAACTGCCTGCCGACCAGTCCCGGCTCGTCGATGAACTTGTTTCTCGTGCCTTGTAGCTGCTCGATGACGTCGTTGCGCCGTCTTTCATCCTCGCTTGGCGGGTCGGCGCGGTGCCATTGCTTCAGCAGCCTGGTCGCTTTGGGAAATATCGCAACGCCATACTCGTTGCTCATGTAGAACATGGCCCGCGCAACCTCACCGCGTACGGGCTCTCTCGGCTCTACGACGCGGGCGCGGTAGTCCACTTCGAAATCGCACTTGCCGAAGCGCCGCCTTTCACCCTTGACAATGCCGAAGCGGAAGCTGGAGCGCTCCTTGTTCAGATCGACTCGCGAGGGGTAGAGGTTGTGCATATCGGCTTCAACCTGATTGAAACGCTTCTTGTTGCGGCACAGCTTGCGGGTTTCGCAATCGAGCTCGTTCATCACCCATGCCATGGGCATCACATGTTCGATGTTCAGCCCCTTGCGGTGTCTGCCGCTCGTAAATTCACGCCCGCAATAGAGGGTTTCGCCGCCACCTGAGTAGAGTTCGGACCAGAACAACCCGCGCGCCTCCCTGTAGTCCTCGATTCCAGTCTGGCCGCCGCCGACTCGTGTGGGCATCAGCAGGCTAGCGCCGAACAACGCTGCGATCAGCAGGCATGCGGTGATTGTGTGTTTGCGTGTCACGGCTGGATTCTGCATGGCCTCAAAGCTGGGCGTTATAATGCCAGATCAACCGAACAATTTGGCGAAAACTGCCCGACATGCAATTCATCAACGCCGAACAGGTGCAAGCCGCGCTCGACTATCCGTCATTGGTCAGCGGTCTGGAGCGTCTACACAAAGAAGAGATGCCCGCGCGGCAGGACATGCTGATGAGCGAGCCTGCGGCGCCCGACTCAGCGCGTCGCTTCTTCTTCCGCACGGCATGGCAAAAGCACCAGATGCTGGGGGTAAAGGTCACGACGATCTTTCCGGACAACCTGACGGGCGGCAGCAAGTTTCCAACCGTGCAGGCGGTGTACCTGTTGTTCGACGGCAAGACCGGCGAGCCGCTCATGACCATAGACGGCACGGCGCTGACGTGGCGCAAGACCGCGGGCGACTCCGCACTGGGGGCGAAGTTTCTGGCGCGCGAGGATGCCGAGATCATGTTGATGGTCGGCGCGGGCGCGATGGCGCCGCAATTGATCATGGCGCACACTGCGGTGCGGCCATCGCTGCGGCGCGTTGTGGTGTGGAATCGCACACATACGCGGGCGGCAGCGCTCGCTGAGTCTTTGCGGCTCGCCGGCATCGAGGTCGACGCTACTGAGGACCTGGAAAATGCTGTGCGCGAGGCGGATGTCGTATGCTGCGCCACTGCCACGGCTTCGCCGTTGCTCGAGGGCGCGTGGCTCAAGCCTGGCGCGCATGTGGATCTGGTCGGCGGTTACACACCGCATATGCGCGAGGCCGACGACGAGGTGCTGCGTCGCGGCCGCCTGTTCGTCGATTGCCGCGACACCACTATCCGCGATGTCGGCGATCTCACCGAGCCGTTAAACAACGGCATCATCGCTGAAGACGACGTGCTCGCCGATCATTTCCAACTCTGCCGTGGCGCGCACAGGGGCCGGCAAAGCAACGACGAGATAACGGTGTTCAAAAATGGCGGCGGCGGTCATTTGGACCTGATGACCGCGCGGCTGGTGGTCGAGAAACAGGAATGAAGCACTTCGACGTGTTTAACGGTGACGCCGATGGCATCTGTGCTTTGCACCAGCTGCGTCTGGCGGCGCCGCGGGACAGCGAGCTCGTGACCGGTGTGAAGCGCGATATCGATCTACTCAAGCGCGTCGAGGCGGGGGAGGGCGATTGCGTCACCGTGCTCGACATTTCTCTGGACAAAAACCGCGAGGCGCTGGAGCGCCTTCTCGATCGAGGCGCGAATGTGCTTTACTTCGATCATCACTTTCCCGGCGGCGTTCCCGAACATGCGAACCTCGACGCCACGATCGACACGGCCGCCGGTGTTTGCACGAGTTTGCTGGTGGACGACTATCTGGAGGGCCGGTATCGCGCGTGGGCGATTGCGGCCGCGTTCGGCGACAACCTCGACGATGTTGCCCGGGATGTGGCGAACGATGCCGGTCTGACCACGGTGCGGCAAACGCAACTGCGTGAGCTCGGCATCTACATCAACTACAACGCCTACGG
>JBPCXK010000057.1:0-2647 GCA_051008635.1 Gammaproteobacteria bacterium | reverse complement strand
TCCGGCCTACATTCTGGGCTTGGGTCGGCGGGTGAGTGTGTAAAGGTAATTGCCCCGATTTTACCGGTCGCAAACTTTTGCGTCGGTGGACGCCGCTTTTGCGCCAGTTTTCAGATACTTCCCTGTGATCGGGCGGTTACAGCCATTCGGGGTGCTGGAGAATGCACCACGAATGTCTCGCTGGCGATCTGCGCTGGCCGCGCGCGATTCCGTTCGCAACGGCGTTGCGGCGGCCTACGAAGCGAAACTCCTGGCATTCGTCGCCCGACGCGACAGCGCACTGGGCGCGCTGGCCAGGGCGCCTTCGCTGTAGGAATGAGAGGGAAGTGTTCGCCGTGGACAACCGCTGGTTGCGAGCCTTGCGGAACCCCGACACAGCCAACTTTCCCGCACCGAGCCGAATGGGTAGGATGGCAGGCTATGAGCCTCTTTCGAATAGTCGCTCTTTCGAATAGTCGATAGTCTCTCAGATCCTGAGCTGCACAAGCTTTCGTTTTCCGTCGGGCCCGTTCGCGTCAGCTCGCCGGTGTTCACTATGGTCCAGTTTGGATTGCGCGACGGACGTTTGCGGGTCTACGAACATCCGGCCCTGCTCAACTCCGCCGTATACGATACTTTCCGCAACGCGTTCATCGTGCCGACCGCGCTGCCGGAAGCCAAGCGGCTTACATCGATTATGGCCCACGAAGCGATCCACGCTTATCACGATTTTATTCTCTCCCGCGCGTCGGCTACCATCGAGGAGGCTGCGGCTTATCTCACGGGGGTGGCCTACGTTATGCGCGTAGCACACGCGACAGGGACTTATAACGAGGAGAAACGGAACTTCCAGCCGGAAAAACATTGGCGATGCACGTTCAAGCGTTTCAGTTGGTCGATCGCTTCTCCTTGCACGTTCGGCCGAGAGCCCATGTACCCGAGACGGAGCTTACAGGGCTCAGCGCCGCAATCAGCAACAACTCATATTTTGCCTCTGATCCCAAGTTCGCCATTAATGATGGGTGGTCTTGTGGGTTGCGTTGCCAACTGCGTAGGTGGCGATTCCAGATCGGTCCCACGCGCGAGCTCAATGGAACATTGCGTTACTACTCGATTAACCGCAGCACCGAACGCCGGGCGAATGATCCAATTCTGTCTGCGCTCGTGTGATCGACATCAACGGATTCGGCAGGCAATACATCGTTACTGATGGGTACGTTGTAGACGGGCAAACTGCCCATCACGAGGCGTTCAATGAAGTAGGCAAAGATGTGGGCAAAGAAGTAGGCCGGTATCCCTCATCGCCAGTATGTCTTCTCCGTGCCGAAGGCGCGGCGGCCCCACATTCGTCGCGAGCGTGTGCTGCTCGGAGCGCTGTGCCGGCGAGTCGCAATGCTGCTCAAGCGCCTCTAGTGGATCGCCGCGCGCGCGGCTGCGCGAGCTGGAACCGGAGCGTTTCGAGTGGTTGATGTGAGGCATGTTGCGCGAAAAGGCTACGGCGTTCTTGCGCGCATTACCGAAGTCCATTTGCCGCGAACTCATGCCGCTGCCGGACGTGGCGCAGGCCTTTTCCGCTTGTGAGCAGGGCTGGTGCGATCGTACCGCAGGCTATCCGGTAGAGGGGCTGCGCGCCGGTTTGCGCCGCTATCTGCGCTCGGCGCGTGGTGTGCAATCTCCGTCCGCCGCCTGGCCGGCCGATTCTTGCTTCGTGAACTGCAGATTCATTTGAACTTGCGTTTCAAGGTGGCCGATGACGACGGCGCGACACTCGCCGAAGGCCGCGACCTCGCGAAGCTGCAGGCGCGCCTCGGCCAGGACTGGCTCGATTGCGGACTGGTTAGCGATCAAGCCCGGTAGCCGGTACCGTCGATTCGCTCCAGCTGACGCACCAGGGCAGGCCATTCGAGGCCCGGTCGGATGAAGCCGCCGGGACCGTACATTTTCAGGCCCTGCTCTACGGTGTGCGCTTGCGTCTCCGGTGAAAGGGTTTGCAGCTGCGCGCCACCCGACATGGCATCGATCTGCATGCGGCAGGCCGTCTCCATGCGATAGGTCCACACGAAGGCCTCGCCTACGGTCGCCCCGGTGGTGAGCAGGCCATGATTACGCAGCACGAGGATGTTCTTGTTGCCGAGGTCACGCACGATTCGCGGCTGCTCGTCCTGGTCCAGAGCGGCGCCTTCGAAGTCGTGGTAGGCAATGAAGCCGCCGAGCGTCAGCGCTTTCTGACTGACCGGCAGTAAACCGGTCTTTTGCATCGCCACCGCCGTACCGTAGCGGCTGTGGGTGTGGATCACGCAGTTAGCGTTCGCCACCGCCATGTGAATGGCGCCGTGAATCACGAAACCGGCCGGGTTGGTCGGGTAGGTGCTCTCGCCAATGATGTTCCCCTCGTGGTCGACTTTGATGAGGGATGAGGCGGTGATCTCGCCAAACAACATGCCGAACGGATTCAACAAGAACGTATCCGTGCCGGGGATGCGTACGGAAAAGTGCGTGTTGTTGAGGTCGGTCCAGTCGTAGATGACGGCGAGCCGGTAGGCGGCCGCGAGATCGATCCGCGCCTGCCATTCTTGCGCGTCCATAGCAACGGGCACGTCTTCTCTGGAGAAACTGTGAGAGGGATTGCCTGACATCGGTGCCCCTCCGGCCCGAGCGCTGTGGTGGG
>JBPCXK010000056.1:0-6088 GCA_051008635.1 Gammaproteobacteria bacterium | reverse complement strand
AGGGCGAGGTCGGCGAGCTCGGCCGCTCGGCGCACGTAGACCATCTCCGCCTCGCTCTTGACCACCCGCAAGCGGCTGACGACATCAGAGGCGTCCGCCAGTTCGCAGAACCCGTCGAGAGCCGCGTCGAGCATGCGCCCGTTGGCCGCGGTCAAGCCGTAGGCTTCATACTCAACGCCAAGACGTTTGCCCTGACAACCGAGTCGGTCAAGGGCGGCCTTAAGATCTTGCGCGGGATTCGCATCAGGCCGATCGACCCAGATACGGATGTCCTCCATGGTCGAGGTGTGTAGCGCCTGACGCAGATCGGGGGCGCGCGTAAGCAGCATCAGCCGCCCGTCGGCGCCCAGATACAGGCACTGAAAGAACACATAACCGAATGTGTCGTAGCCGGTCAGGTAATACATGCTCTCCTGACGGAACATCAGCAAGCCGTCTAACTCTCGCTCGGCCAGCAGCTCAAGCGTGCGCCGCTGACGGTCTGCGAATTCCTCTCTGGTGAAATGTAAAGCCATGGCTGCGGTCCGGACGTTAGTAGCTTACCACTGAAATCTTGTACAAAAATACCAAGAATTTTCAGCCGGCGGTCGCGCACAAGCGAGGCGGACTTTTCCACGCCTTGCCCACGGCCGCGCGCCTCATACGCCGGCGTTGCGGTGGGCAAGGGGTGGTAAAGTCCGCCGTTGAAGAGGCACATCTTTGGTTCCGGCTATGCCGGGTTAGGGTTCGACCAAGAATAAGTTTACATTAATGGGCGTCTAGCCCGTCCAGCAAGGCGCGAGGCGGGCGAATAGCCGGCCTATTCAACCGCCGAAGCAACACCGCTGGGCGGGATGGACAGACGGCCAGAAATGTGAAGTTATTCTTGGCCGAGCCCTTAAGTGAGATTGGCCAGGAGTGATTGTTCTATTTCCGTCGCCACGCTCAAGGCCATCTTGCTTGACTCATGTGCCCGCGGCGGCTGGCGCTGGGCCCGCCATTCCAGCTCGCCGCGCAGGTGCGACGTGCAGGGTTTACGCCAGATGGCATCAACGCCGCCGAGCTCGAATAGATCCTCGACCTTCGTCGACGTCGCGAGGCTATCGACATTATGCGGCACGAATTGACGCACGACCCGCGGCGGCAAGGCATGCACCTGCGCTCCTGCTAAAGCATACAACGCATCCGCCAGCATGCCCATGACCACGAACGACCCGGCGGTTCCCACGTCGCCGAGCAATGCGATCACCGTATGACCGTTTTGCCGCGCGCAGGCAATACACGCCGCCAGGTGCGTCAGACAACCCGCCAGCCCGAACTGCTCATTGGCGAGCGAGACTGCCTGTACACCGTTCGCCAGCAGCAGAATCGGGCGCCTTCGATGGTCCCGCATAACGCGCAATATCTCCGCCGACAGCGCTACGCACTGTGCCGCGCCAACTGCCTGAGTCATTTGAGCACCTACCACAAAAAACGGCGTCTTCGCGATTCGCGCGCAGCCGCTGACCACAGCTTGCGGCCCTTCCCGGCGGCCGCCGAGTAATTCATCGAGCAACTCGTCCGCGCTGCCGCCTGCAACATGCCCGGGCAACGCAACTGCCACGGGCTGCGCCGGTAGCACCGCACCTCTCAATCGCGCCTCCAGCGCCGACTGCCGGGCCGCCAGGGTTTCAGCGTCGATGCGTGATGGCTGTTCCAACGCCCTTGCGATTGCGTCACCGACTGCGCGAGGCTTGTCTGCAAGCACCTCGTCGGCCTCGACCGTGCACAAACGATGTTCGGGAAGCGCAATCCGGGTGAACAGGGCCGTTTGTTCTGTATCGAACGCCCGACCCTGAACCGCCTCGAGCACTCGCGGCCCAGACAAGCTGAAACGAGCGCCGCGCGCCATCAACACAGCATCGCAACATCCGGCAATCAATGTTGCGCCGCCAAAGCAGCCAATCCTGCCATTGATCACCGCGATACAAGGCACGCCGGCGAACCGGAGCTCGAAAACCTCGCGCATCAACCGCGCCAGCCCCAGCTCTGCGGCGAGCGCCTCGTGCAAACGCACGCCTGCCGAATCGAGCATCAACACCACGCCGGCAGGTTTTGCCTGCCGCGCGGCCCTGATGGCGCCGCACATACAGGCGGCGTGAACCTGCCCCAGCGTGCCGCTCATGAAGTCACCATCCTGCGCGGCGATTACAACTGGCTGGCCCGCTATGGCCCCCGTGCCAACGACGACGCCGTCGCCTGCAACCGCCGCGATGCCATAAGCATCAAGCCACGGACTCCTGTGCTGCTGCGCGATGTCGACAAAGCTGCCAGGGTCGAGCAGCGCGTCGATGCTCTGCCGTGGCGTAGCGAGCCTCACCAAGGAATGGCGTGCTTGTCCCGGAAGAAGCCGCCGCTCGGACCATCGTTACCCAGGGTCGCTAGCCACACTACAGTTTCCGCACCCTGAGCGACGGTGCGAACGGCATCGGACCCGCCCATGTCGGTCCGCACCCAGCCCGGGCAAGCGGAATTGACCTTGATTTGGGTGCCCCCGAGCTCGGCCGCCAGCATCCGGGTCAGCGCGTTGAGCGCAGTCTTCGACAAGCGATAAGCCGTGTAGCCCGCCCCCATGTCGCTCAACTGCCCCATACCAGATGAGACGTTGACGATACTGCCCTTGCCCTTCATCAGCGGGACCAGGGCCTGTGCGAGCGTCACAGGACCGTAGACGTTGGTCTCTAGCGTAGCCCTGATCGTGTCCAGGCTGGCGCCATCCAACAGCGGCGAATCGGTATCGCGCAGCATGATACCGGCGTTGTTCACGAGGATATCCAGCCGGCCAAAGCGCTCGGCAATGAAGCCTGCAAGCCGCTCGACGCTGGCCTTCTCGGTCACATCGAGCGCATGATCCACCACGTCGAGGCCCTCGGAGCGGAGTTCGGCTGCAGCCTGCTCTGCGTTGGCAGGATCGCGGCTGCCGAGGATCACCGTAATGCCCTGACCCGCGAGTTGCCGCACGGTCTCGAAGCCGATACCGCGATTGGCGCCGGTCACCACGGCGATGCGCGTTGGTGAAGTCATTCCGCGTTGATGTCTCCACAGCTAAAATGGATGCGAGCAATCACATGCATCACCCATGAAGTATACGCCACCAGTGCCGCAACTGGCGCTCTGCGCCGTGATCGCCATGGCGGCCGGGACCGCACAGGCAGATGACTTTGCCGCACTGCGGCGGCAAATGGTCAGCGAGATCGAGCAGGACGTCCATGCCACCAGCGCCTATATCGGCAAGGATGCCCTAAACGAGCGGGTGATGGAGGTGATGGCATCGGTGCCGAGGCACGAGTTCGTGCGCCCACGCGAGCGGTCTCGCGCTTACGAAAACCGGCCGCTGCCCATCGGCCACGGACAGACCATATCACAACCCTATATCGTGGCATTGATGACCGACCTGATGGACATCGGCCCCGGTGATACCGTGCTTGAGGTCGGCACCGGCTCAGGATACCAGGCCGCAGTGCTAGCCGAGCTGGTGCAAAATGTCTACACCATCGAGATTATCGAGCCGCTGGCGGTACAGGCTGAAATACGCCTCGAAACCATGGGTCATGCCAACGTCAGCACGCGGCATGCCGACGGTTATTACGGCTGGGAGGAACATGCCCCTTTCGACGCAATTATCGTGACCGCCGCTTCCAGCCGGATTCCGCCGCCACTTGTCGCCCAGCTCAGGAACGGCGGACGCATGATCATTCCGGTGGGTGAGCGGTTTCAGGTGCAACACCTGATCCTGGTGGAGAAAGACACTAACGGGAGAGCCACTACGCGCCAGGTGCTCCCCGTGCGCTTCGTACCGCTGACCGGCGGCCATTGAAATCTCCGCGTCTCTCGATCGCGCTCATCTCCGCCGCGGCGCTGGCGTATGAGATCTTGCTCACGCGCTTGTTTTCGATCATTCACTGGCATCATTTCGCCTACATGATCATCAGCCTGGCGCTGCTCGGGTTCGGCGCCAGCGGCGCCTTCATCAGTTTTGCCCAGCGCTCGTTGGTGCCGCGCTTCCCCCAGGCGTACATCGCCAATGCCACATTGTTCGGGCTCACGAGCATCGCCTGTTTTCTGCTTGCCCAGCGACTGCCATTCAGCGCGCTGCAGATCATGTGGGATGTCAGTCACTGGGGATGGCTGCTGCTCATCTACCTGTTGCTTTTCATTCCCTTTTTCTTCGCCGCGAATTGCATCTGCCTTGCGCTTGCGACGTTCCCCGCGCAGATTTCCCGCACCTACGCATATGACCTTGCGGGCGCCGGGCTCGGTGCGCTCGGGATCGTGATCGTCCTGTCGCGGCTCGCACCGTTGTCCGCGCTCCAAGTGGTGAGCTGCACGGGGTTGGCTGCAGCGGTCGTCGCGGCGCTGGAAGATAAAACGCACCGGCGCCTGCCGCTTGCCGTCTTTCTACTGGCTGGCGCCGTCTCGATGCCGCTGTGGCCGCAGCCAGATCTCGAAATTTCCGAATACAAGGCGCTCAGCCAGCAGCTGCGCATTCCCGGTGCGCGCATTGTCGATACCGAACCCGGCCCACGCGGACTGGTTGCGGTGCTCGAAAGCCCGCAAGTCCCTTTGCGTTACGCGCCCGGCATCAGCGTGAGCGCTACCGCCGAGCTACCGAATCAGCTCGGCGTCTATACCGACGCAAACGGTCCTACTGCCGTCACACATTACGATGGCCGCCGCGATCAGATTGCCTTTGTCGATCAGCTGACATCGGCCGCACCGTACCACCTCCAACAACCATCACGCGTCTTGCTGCTGGCCAGCGGCGGTGGCATGGGCATCTTGCAAGCGATCTATCACGGTGCGTCCGCGATCGAGGCCGTGGAGCCGAACCGGCAGATCGCGGAGCAGCTAACTCGTACGCAGGCAGACTTTGCCGGCTGGGAGTGGTTGGCCGAGCATGTGCTATTGCACATCGACGAACCCCGCGGTTTTGTCGCCCGCACGGGGGAACAATACGATCTCATACAACTCGGGCTGCCCAACAGCCCGATAGCTTCAAACTTTGCTGCGCTGAGCGAGAATCATCTGTTCACCGTCGAGGCGACGCGCGCATATCTTGCGCGCCTCAATCCGGGCGGTCTTCTCGCGGTAACGACCGTAGTGCAAATTCCCCCGCGCACGAGTCTCCGGGTGCTGGGTGTAGCGATCGATGCCCTGCAATCGCTGGGCGCAACAAACCCGGAACAGCGTATCGTACTGATCCGCGGCTGGCAGACTGCGACGTTGCTCGTCAAAAACGGCGAGCTCACACCTGCGGAGCTCGACACGCTGACATCGTTCTGCAATTCACGCTCTTTTGACCTGGCTTATCACAGTGAGCTTGTGCCTGAGCAGACCAACCGCTTCAACATCCTGCAGCAGCCCTATTTTTACGACGCCACGCGCGCGTTACTCAGCGAAGCCCGACAAGACTTCGTGGATCAGTACAAATTCGACATCACTCCCGCGACCGATGACCGGCCCTACTTCTCGTTGTTCTTCCGCTGGTCGGCGCTGCCCGAGATGCTGGCGCTACGCGGTCAGGGCGGCCTGCCACTCGTGCAGTGGGCCTACCCTGTGCTGCTGGCAACGCTTGTACAGGCTTTTGCCATCAGCCTGCTACTCATTCTCGTGCCCGCGGCGGCGTTGCAGCGAACGCACGAACGTTCGCCGGGCGCGCTGCGCATAGCCGTGTACTTTCTGGCCATCGGCCTCGCGTTCCTGTTCATCGAGATCGCCTTTATTCAGAAATTCACGTTGTTGCTCGGCCATCCGGTCTTCGCCTTCGGTACCGTACTCGCTGCTTTTCTGATTTTCGCCGGTGCCGGCAGCCAATGCTCTCAACGGCTCGCTCCCGGCTGGCGCGCTTGTCCGTTCGCTGGCATCGCGCTGATCGCAGGAATCTATATCGCGGTCTTGCCGCAGTTCCTGCCCACGCTCAGCGCACTGGGGCTGTATGCCAGATTCGCAGCCGCGATCGCCCTCATCGCGCCGTTGGCATTCCTCATGGGTATGCCCTTCCCGCTGGGCTTGTCACGGCTGGCAGCGCGCGCCCCCGCGCACATCCCCTGGGCCTGGGCGCTCAACGGCT